>JBKJXL010000283.1:0-6530 GCA_046716225.1 Candidatus Limnocylindrales bacterium
AAGGGTTACCTCTTCTGCCGCCGGGGCGAGGTCCGCGAGATCATGCGGCCGGTCGCGATCCCCGGTAAGGCGGTCCGTTGGGGCCTATGCGACGGCATCCATCGCGACGATCACGAGTTCATCCCAGCCTGACCTTAGGGCCTGTGGCGGCCCCGCTCACGGCCTCGCTCCACCACGTTTGACACGCGTTGATCGGCGCGCCTATCCTCCGCCGACGGGGTCGTTGGAGCGATACCCAGCTTTACCTACATTCCACGGCAACCGAGGCTGCGCGTGACCTCTGAACCCACCTCCAGGGACAGCCGCGGGCCTGCCTCGGCCTGGCTGTCGATCGGACCCGCCAGCCGGTTGCTCGGCGTCGACCAGGACACGCTGCGCCGCTGGGCGGACGAGGGTCGCATCGATGCGTTCACGACGCCCGGCGGGCATCGCCGGTTCGATCGTGCAACGGTGGATCGTCTCGTCGCCGGCCGGCGGTCCGGCGCGCGGCCGCTGGCCAGCATGGGCGCCACCCCCGAACGGCTGTCGCGGGTGTACCAGCGGAGCTACACGGCGACCGACGCATCGGCCGACCACGTCCGCAGTGCCGTCGGCGACGCGGACCGCGAGATCTACCGACAGGACGGCCGCCGGCTCGTGGCGGCCCTGGTCGCGCATCTCGATGCCGGCCCGACGGACCTCGCCGCTCGAGAACGGTCCGAGGCGCAGGCAACCGTGCTCGTCGATGACCTCGCCCGCCGCCTGGCCGCGGCCGGAACGAGCCTGACCGAATCGGTTGCCCTGTTCGTGGCCGCACGTCGGCCGTTCCTCGCGGAGCTGGCCGGCCTCGGCCGGCGTCGTGCCCTGGACGCCGCCCGCCTCGCGGCGCTCTACGAAGATGCCTCGGGACTGCTGGATCGCCTGCTGCTGCGGCTCATCGCCACCCACCAGGCGGCCGGCTGACGTGGATCCCGCGATGTGGCTACCGGCCGTCACGTCCGCGCTCGCGCTCCTGTTCGCGGCGCTGTTGTTCGAGCAGTGGCGCCTGCGGCGCGGCGGGTTCCAGCTCATCTGGGCCTTCGGCATGCTGTTCTACGGGGTCGCGGCCGGTGCCGAGGCGCTGGCCGCCATCGGCGGCTGGAACGAGCCGCTGTACCGGACCTGGTACCTGACCGGAGCGGTCTGGACCGCGGGCTGGCTGGGTCTCGGGACCACGTTCCTGTTGGGCCGCACCCGGTTCGGCTACAGCTTTGCGCTGTGCCTGTTCCTGGCGGGGCTGTTCACGTTCCTCATCCGTAGCCGTCCCGAGTACCAGGGGGCGGGCGCGCTGCCGCTGCTGTACTTCCTGGTAGCCGGTCTGCTGGCGCTCGCGGTCGCGGTCGAGACGTACTTCTCCAACGAGCGCTGGCCGCTGCTGGCGGCCTCAGCCGTGGTGGGCGCCACGGCTCTCAGCCTGGTTCTGATGACGATCACGGTGCTGCCCGCCCCGGGCTATGCGGTGGATCCGGTGACCGGCGTCCCGGTGGCGACGCTGTTCCCGTCGCAGCTCCGACTCCTGACGCCATTCATGAACATCACCGGAGCCTTCGCGCTGATCCTTGGGGCGGTCTTCTCGACCTACGTCTTCATGCCGAAGCGCCGCGTACTGGCGTACTCGCTGGATCCGAACCAGCCCGGTGACGAATTCCTGTTCAACCTGTTCATCGCGCCGGTCGCGATCCTGGTGAACCTGGTGGCCTCGTTGCCCGGCGCGACCAAGGCCCTGCTCGATGGGACGATCCACAGCCGGGTCCCCGCCACGATCCTGATCGCCATCGGAGCCTTTATCCCGACGGTGACGGACAGTCTCAACCGGTTCGGGGCCACGGAGCTCTTCCAGCTCGGGAAGTTCCTTGGCGTGGTCTTCCTGTTCGCCGGTTTCCTCATCTCGATCGAGGTGTTCCGAGACGTTCGGATCCCGTTCACCTCCATCCGCTGGCTATCTGGGCGCCACGAGTCGCCGGCCGCCGAGCTGATCGCGACGGAGGTCGCAACATCCGCGCGGGGCCGCGCCGCGCACTCGACGGAAACGGCCGAGGAGCACTGACCGCCGCCTCCGGTACCATCCCCGCGATGGCCCCACAGACGCGCACACCCTTGTTCGGATTCGGCGTCGTCCTGCTCGGCGCGACGCTGTTCGGGACCCTCGGTCCGCTCTCCTACTTCGTCTACGAGACCGGGATGGAGCCGATCCCGTTCGTGGCGTGGCGGGCCCTGCTTGGGGCCCTGACCGTCGGGGCGTTCGTCGCCTGGCGGATCCAGCGAGGCTCGGAGCGTCTCATCCATCCTCGCGACCTGGGAAGAAGCGAGCGGCGGTCGCTCGCGATCGCCGTCGCCTGCGGCGCCGGTCTGAACATCGCGATGTTCGTGGCCTTCGATCGGATCACGATCGCCCTCGCGCTGCTGTGCTTCTACACCTTCCCCGCGATGATCGCGAGCCTGGATATAGCGTCGGGCCGCGAACGCCTCGACCGGCCCAAGCGGGTCGCGCTGGCGCTGGCGCTCGGCGGGATGGTCGCAGTCGTCGCCTCGCAGCTGGACCCGTCAGCCGGCGTGGAGCTGGACGCGATCGGGATCGCGCTCGCCCTCGCTGCAGCGGTCTTTCAGACCGTCTTCGTGACCGTCAGCCGCGATGGGTACCGCCGGGTCCCGGCGGCCCAGGCGACCACGGTCATCATCGGAGGCGCGTTCTTCGCGTGCATCGCCGTCGCCCTTGTGACCGGGACGGGCGCGGCGTTGGCGTTCCCGTTCACGAACCCGGACGTGTGGCCGCTGCTCCTCTTCACCGGCCTGTTCGCCGCGGCGCTCCCATCGTTGTGCTTCCTGATCGGGATCCGAGTCATCGGCGGGATGCAGGCGGGGATCGTGATGTTGTTCGAGCCGGTCGTCGGGGTCGCCCTCGCCGCGCTGCTGCTGCATGAGTCGCTCCAGACGATCCAGTTGCTGGGTGGCGCGGCGATCCTGGCCGCGGCCTTCATCCTGCAGGGGACGACTCCTGGCCGTGGGCATCGAAGCGCTGTCGTCGGTTCGGCCGACGGCCCGGTCGAGGAGGACGCCCTCGCACTCCACGTCCCAGGTGGACCGTGACAGCCGACCTCGGCTACGACGCACAGGGGCCGCTTGACGCGCCGGCGATCGTCTTCGTCCACTCCACGCGTCTGACGCGCGGGATGTGGGCCGCTCAGGTCGTCGACCTGTCGGACTCGTACCGCACCATCGCGGTGGACCTGCCAGGCCACGGCACGCGCGTTGACGAGCGATTCACCCTGGATGCCGCCGCGGACGCCGTGGGTCGCGTCATCGATGAGGCGGCCGGCGGCCGAGCCGTCGTCGTGGGCCTGTCCCTTGGCGGGTATGTCGCGCTGCACCTGGCCGCTCGGAGCCCGGAGCGCGTCCGCGGGCTGGTCCTCGCGGGCACGACCGCCGAACCGACCGGGATCCTGGCGACGCCGTATCGAGCGCTCGGCTGGGTCATGGCTACGTTCGATGGGCACGGCCTCGACACGGTCAATCGCTGGTTCTTCAGGACTCGCTTCGGCCCGGCGATCGCCGGGCCGATCGTCGACCGTGGGTTCTGGGCGTCAGGCGGCGCCGAGGCGCTGCGGTGCCTGGCGGGCCACCGGTTCAAGCCGGAGCTGGCGGCGTATCCCGGGCCCAGCCTGATCGTCAACGGCTCGATGGACGTCCTCTTCCGCATCGGTCAGCGCGGGTTCCTGTGCGCCGCCCAGGATGGCCGGATCGTGCGCATCCCACGGGCGGCCCACCTGTCGAACCTCGAACGACCGAGGGCGTTCAACGGTGTCGTGCGACGCTTCGCCACCGAGCTCGGGCGGTCCTGAGCTTGTCGCAGCATCAAGGATCGGGCTGTGAGCCCGCAGTCGGGCCGATGCCCGCAGGCGCCCCCGCGGGGGCCTGACTCCGGGGCCTGACGGACCCGCACGGTATACTCGGCCGGTCCCGCCCAACCCGCTGTCCCTGAGGTTCGATGCGCGTTCGCAAGGCCGTCTTCCCCGCCGCCGGCTGGGGCACTCGCTTCCTGCCAGCCACGAAGGCGATGCCGAAGGAGATGCTCCCGCTCGTCGACAAGCCGATCATCCAGTACGCAGTCGAAGAGGCCGTCGCTGCCGGGATCGAGCAGGTGATCATCGTCACATCCAGCCAGAAGCGGGCGATCGAGGACCACTTCGACCTCTCCTATGAGCTCGAGCACCTGCTCGAGGAAAAGGGCGACATCGAGATGCTCCGGCAGGTTCGCCACATCAGCGACCTGGCCCAGGTCGCGTACGTGCGCCAGAAGGAGCAGCTTGGCCTCGGGCACGCGGTGCTGATGGCGAAGGACCTCATCGGGCACGAGCCGTTCGCCGTGATCCTGCCGGACGACGTCGTCGTGGGTGATCGGCCGTGCATCGGACAGCTCATCCACGCCTACAACCAGACCCACGCTTCGGTCGTGGCGGTCATGGAGGTCCCACACGAGGACACCGGACGCTACGGGGTCATCGGCGCCGAGGCGACCAGCGACCCGCTGGACCACGGTCGCCTCCACCGGGTGACCCAGCTCGTCGAGAAGCCCGATCCCGCCGATGCCCCATCGAACCTCGCGATCATCGGTCGCTACGTGCTGACGCCCAAGATCTTCGACAAGCTGGAGCAGACCCAGCGCGGCGCCGGCGGCGAGATCCAGCTGACAGACGGGATCGCGGCCCTGATGGAAGAGCAGCACGTCTACGCCTATGAGTTCGAGGGCATCCGCTACGACGCGGGTACGACGATGGGCTGGCTCAAGGCCTCCGTCGAGTTGGCCTTGCAGCGCCCGGACCTGTCGACCGAGTTCCGCGCGTACCTGGCCGGCCTGCAGCTCTGAGGAGGGAGCCCCCGGCCCGGTGCGGTACGATGCCGCGACGTGCCCGGCCCTCCAGCTGGCCAGCATCGCGATGAGGTGATCCGAACGTGGCGGAGATCGGGGAAACGCTCGGTGGGCGATACCGACTGATCGAGCTGCTCGGTCAGGGTGGGATGGCGACCATCTTCCGGGCGGTGGACACGCAGCTCGGGCGCGATGTCGCGGTGAAGTTGCTCCGCTCCGAGTACCTGCGCGACCCCGACTTCTCCTCGCGCTTCCGCCAGGAGGCGCAGGCTGCCGCCTCGCTGAGCCATCCGAACGTCGTGACCGTCTACGACTATGGCGCCGATGCGTCCGGGCCTTACATCGTCATGGAGCTGGTCGATGGAGAGGATCTCGCGACCATCCTGAAAGGCAGCGGGGCCTTGCCGCCGCGTCAGGTCGCCCGGATCGGGTCCGCCGTCGCACGGGCCCTGGCCGCGGCCCACGCCGCCGGGCTCGTCCATCGCGACGTCAAGCCCGGCAACATCCTCATCGGACGCGACGGCCAGGTGAAGGTCGCGGACTTCGGCATCGCCCGCGCCATCGCCGAGGCTCAGCTGACCCTGCCGGGGACGACCATGGGCTCGGTCCACTACTTCAGCCCGGAACAGGCGCGCGGCGAGTCGGCCACGGCGTCGTCCGACATCTACTCCCTCGGGATCGTCCTGTACGAGATGCTCACGGGAGTCCGACCGTGGGAGGGCGACAGCGCCGCTGCGGTCGGGCTCGCCCGGCTGTCCGGCCCGGTCCCGGATCCCACGCTCGTCCGGGCCAGCGTGCCGTCGGAGCTCGCGGCGATCACCCGCCGAGCGATGGCGCGCGACCCGGTCGCCCGCTTCAGCACGGCCGGATCCATGGCCGATGCCCTTGACGCGACCCTTGACCCGAGTGCCGCCGGAGCTGCCTCGCTGGCCGGTGCCGCGACGGTCGCCGCCGCGGCCGGCGTCGCCAGCGCCAACCCACGCGGCGTCCCGTACGACGAGGACGCCTACGCTACGGCCCCGGCCCGTCC
The DNA here is from genome assembly GCA_046716225.1 of Candidatus Limnocylindrales bacterium. Classification (GTDB taxonomy): domain Bacteria; phylum Chloroflexota; class Limnocylindria; order Limnocylindrales; family CSP1-4; genus SPCO01. The sequence continues at coordinate 5,916 of JBKJXL010000283.1, forward strand.
ACCTGCGCCCGCCCCCGTGGCGCCGCCCCCGATCGACGATCGCGAGCCGGCCGGCGGGCCTGGTCCGGTCGTGTGGATCGCGGGCGTCATCGCCATCCTGCTGCTCGCCGCCATCGCCTACCTCGTCTTCCAGCTCGTTGGCGGGGGTGGCGGGGCCGAGCCCGAGACCGACGTGACGGTCCCGAACTTCGTTGGCCAGCAGATCGTGGTGGCGACACAGGCGGCCGACGATCTGAAGATCACGCTCGTCTCGACGCCCGAGGAATCCGAGGAGACGCCGGGACTCATCCTGGCCCAGGATCCGCCGGTCGGCACGGTCATCAAGGAAGGTGGCCAGGTCAACGTGACCGTCGCCGCCGGCGTCGGCACCGTCCCGGTCCCGGACCTGCGCAACCTCACCGAACAGCAGGCCGTCCAGGCCATCGCCGACGCAGACCTGTCCGTCGGGGTCCGGTCGGAGGCGTTCGACCCGTTGGTCCCGGCCGGGACCGTCATCTCGCAGAACCCATCAGCCGGGATCGTCGTCGCCAAGCTGACGCCGGTCGATTGGGTGGTGTCCAAGGGTCCCGAGCCGACGCCCTCGCCCACCGCGAGCCCGACACCCACACCCACGCC
>JBKJXL010000284.1:0-6919 GCA_046716225.1 Candidatus Limnocylindrales bacterium
CATCGCCAACGACCTGACCCTCAGCGAGCGGACCGTGGATCGGCACGTCAGCAACATCTACACGAAGCTCGACGTGTCGTCGCGAGCCGCCGCGACGGCGTATGCCTACGAGCACGACCTCGTCTGATCCTTGTACCCATCCCGTCTTCGAAGTCGATTGGGTCCTTCCGCCGATGCGCCCGCACATCGTTCCCGCCTAGCGTTCGATGCGGCGACTGGCCGAACCAGGTCAGTCGCCTCCGATAGCCAGCGAGCGGAGAATGCCATGAGTAGCGAGAACGTGATCGCGCAGATCGACACCGTCGTGATCGGCGCAGGCCAGGCCGGCCTCTCGGCCGGCTACCACCTCGCGAAGCGTGGCCTCCACTTCGTGATCCTCGACGCGGACGCGCGGATCGGTGACCACTGGCGGCAGCGCTGGGACTCACTCAAGCTCTACAGCCCGGCGAGGTACGACTCCCTCCCGGGCATGCGGTTCCCGGCGCCGTCCGCCCACTGGCCGACGGCCCACGAGATGGCGGACTACCTCGAGGCGTACGCGCGCCACTTCGCCCTGCCCGTCCGAAGCGGCGTGCGCGTCGAGCGCGTCGAGCCGGTCGACGGCGGGTTCGTCGTGTCGTCGTCGGACGGTGCGCGCATCGCGGCCGGGCAGGTCATCGTCGCCACCGGGCCGTTCCGCCGTCCGAACATCCCGGCGTTCGTCGGCGAGCTGGACCCGTCGATCCGACAGCTCCACTCCCACGAGTACCGCAACCCGGCGCAACTGAAGGAAGGCCCGGTCCTTGTCGTCGGCCTGTCCCACTCCGGCGCCGACATCGCTTTCGAGTCCGCGATTGCCGGACACCGGACGATCCTCTCCGGCAGGTCCCACGGCCAGATGCCGATCCGGGTCACCGATACGAAACGGGCCATGCTCGGCTGGCCGGTCGTCGAATTCCTGTTCGGACACGTGTTCACGATTCGCACGCCGATCGGGCGGAAGATGCGGCCCGAGGTTCGCAAGGCAGGTGGTCCGCTCCTGCGGATCCGCCTTGGCGACCTTGACAGGGCCGGCGTTGAGCGTCACGACGACAGGATCGTCGGCGTGCGGGACGGCCAGCCGATGCTCGCCGACGGGTCGGTTCTCGACGTGGCCACTGTGATCTGGGCGACCGGCTACGCGCCCGACTACGCCTTCGTCGCGGCGCCGATCGTCGGCGACGATGGCTGGCCGGTCGAGGTTCGTGGTGTCAGCCCGACCGTGCCCGGCCTGTACTTCCTCGGCGTTCCGTTCCAGTACGCCTTTTCGTCGATGCTGGTGGCGGGCGCTGGCCGCGACGCGAAGTACGTCGTCGAACGGGTTGCCGAACGCGCAGTGGCCACATCGAAGCGACCGGTCGCCGAGGCGTCGGCCGCCTGAGAGGGCCCTAAGCCGGCAGGTCGCGCTCGTCGGCGCCGACATACCGGACGTCGGGGCGGATGAGTCGGTTGTCGGCGGCCTGTTCGAGCGCGTGGGCGGTCCAGCCTGCGTGGCGCGCCAGTGAGAACGCGGCCGGGAACAGGTCCGGTGCCAGCCCGACGCCCTGGAGGACTGCCGCCGCGTAATACTCCACGTTCGTCTTGAGCGGCCGGTCCGGGTACCGCTCAGCGAGGACGCGCAGCGCGACATCTTCGACCGCGATCGCGAGCTGGAGCCACTCCGGCGGGCTCGGCATCGCCTCCACGACCTTGCGCAGGGCGGCCGCCCGCGGGTCGTAGGCGCGATAGACGCGGTGCCCGAAGCCCATCAGCCGCTCGTGGCGGTCCAGGGCCTCGTTCAGCCACTGCTCGGCATGCTCCGCCGACCCGACCTTGTGGAGCTGCTCGACGACCTCGGACGGGGCGCCGCCATGGAGCGGGCCCTTCATCGTGCCGATCGCCCCGGTCACCGCCGAGGCAAGGTCGCTACGGGTGGACATGATGACCCGAGCGGTGAACGTCGAAGCATTGAAGCCGTGTTCCGCCCCGACCACGAAGTAGGCATCGAGGGCCGCGGCCGTGCCGGGATCCGGGCGGACGCCGTTGAGCTGATACAGGAAGCCCTCGGCGAAGTCCAGCGACGGATCCGGCTCGATAGGTTCCTGACCTGCCCGCAGGCGGGCGAAGGCGGCGAGCGCCGACGGTGACGCAGCGGTCAGCGCCTGTGCCTGTTCGACGGTCGGTGGATAGTCGAGGATCCGGCTGGCCCCCCAGGCGGAAACCGCGGTCCGCAGGGCGTCCATCGGCTTGGTCGAGGCGGGCAGGGCGCGGAGGACCGTCATGACCGCGGGCGGTACCGGCGCGGTCGCCATCCGGACGGTCGGGTCCCAGGCGTCGGTCCACAGCAGGTTCGCGACGGCCGGGAAGCTACCGTGTTCGACGAGATCGCCGATCCGGTAGCCGCGATAGAGCAGCGTCCCGCGATCGCCGTCGATGCGGCTCAAGGAGGTCTCGCCGGCGATGACCCCCTCGAGGCCCGGGGAGTAGGCCCGCTCGTCCGCCTCAGCCACGGCGTTCGATGGCGTTGAGCACGAGCCGGATGAGCAGGGCACCGAAGACGGCCACGACGAGGGCGGCGATGAAGCCCTGGGTGGAGCCCATCCCGGCGGCGGTGACGAGCCAGCCACCGACGACGCCGCCGACGATGCCGACGACCACGTTCGGGAGGCATCCGCGTGCCGTCCGGCCGCCGACCAGCGCGCCCGAGATGGCGCCCGCGAACAGCCCGACGACGACCCAGCCCAGGATGTCCATGCTCGGCATCGGACTAGTCTGGCATGGGCGATGCGGTCACGTCAGGAAGCCCCGGACCGCGGCGACGAACGCGTCCGGATGCGTGTGATGAGCGGCATGGCGGGCCCCCTGGATGACGACGATCCGGCTGTCAGCGAGCCGCGAATCCAGGGCATCGGTCGCGTCGTGGAACACGGGAAGACTGGCTGAGCCCAGGATCTGGAGGACCGGCTGGCGGACCGCGCCAAGGGCCTCCAGCGCGGCCGCCGGCTCCAGTTCGGCCTCCAGCTCGCGCAGGATCGTGCGCGCGGCCGCCGCCCGGACCGGCCACACCGGGTTGGCGCGATACGATGCCAGTGCCTCGTCCGACAGGCCGACCACCTCCGCCATGAATATTCCCAGAGCGCCATCGGGGTCGCCCGCGTCGAGCCGTTCACGCAGGCGCGCCTCGATGTCCGGCGGGTGATAGGTCGAGCCGGGTGGAGCGGGCGCCCCCTCGTAACAGACCACTCGCCCGATCGAGGGGGTCAGTAACGCGGCTCCCAGCGCCGTCCGACCGCCATACGAGTGCCCGACGACGTCGATGGCCGCGCCCCGGTCGCTCGCGAGGGCGTCGGCGACGGCGGCAACGTCTTCGAACTCGCGCCGGATCGAGTAGGGGAGCGTGTCGCCCGAATCGCCTCGGCCGCGACGATCCATGCCCTGGATCTGGAAGGTCGTCCCGAGCATCGGGCCGACCGTGCGGAACGTCGTGTGGTCGGCGGTCGTGCCGTGGATCAGCAGCACCGGCGGCCCATCCGTGCCTCCGCTTCGGAACACGGCGATCGGCGTGCCGTCAGCCGATGGGACGAGGCGGACCGGATCCGTCACGGGAGACGGCTGGCGGCGGCCTCGTCGAGGATCCAGGTCGCCCGATCATGGCGGGCCAGCTGGGCCGGCCAGCGCCGCTGATCCCGTTCCGGGCCGAGGACCGTCGCGAGGATCTGTGCCTTGCTCTCGCCCGTGGACACCATCAGGGTCTCGCGCCCCGCGCCGACGATGGCCGGGTGCATCGTGACCCGCTCGACATGCGGTTCGATGTGGGTCGGTGCGGGGATGGCCACCGTCCAGGTCTCGGCCTCGAATGCGGCGGAGTCCGGGAAGACCGACAGCAGGTGCCCGTCACCGCCCATCCCCAGGAACACGAGATCGAATGCCGGCCAGCCCTCGGGTCCGGGCGGTCCCGCGGCTCGCAGCTCGTCTTCCATCTTGGCGGCGCACCAGGCGCCATCGCGTCCGGCCCCGATCGCCTCGGCGGCCCGGAACGGATGCAGGTGTTCCGGTGGGATGTGGATCCCGTGGGTCTCGTCGAGCAGGATCTCGTCGAGCGCCCTGACGTTCGAGAGCGGGTGATCGCGTGGCACGAACCGGTCGTCACCCCACCAGACCTGGACCGCGTCCCAGTCGACGTGGTCGCGCCGATCGGCGTGGCACAGGGCGTGATAGATGTCGGCCGGGTTGGAACCGCCGGTCGTGGCCCAGTGGGCCACGCCACGAGCCTCGATGGCGCCCGTGAGACTTCGCACGATGTGGTCCGCGGCCAGCCCGGCGACGGCCTTCGCATCGGCGACGACGACCCGCGGCTCGCCGGTGGCCGGCGTCACCCGCGGCTCCCCTTGGGACCGGCCAATGCGGCAGCCGCCCGCAGCGTGCCTTCGGCCACATGGTCGCGCCTACCGGCCTCGATCGCCTCGGCAAGCAGGTCCACCTCCGTCAGGCGTGGCGCCCGGAAGTGGCGCTCGAGCGCTTCGACGCCGTCCTGCCAGACGCGCACATGGACGGTCTCGGCCTCCGCGGTGACGTCGGCCCGCAGCTCGGAGCCACGACGCTCGGCGAGCAGTTCGACGCGCAGTGTCGTGCCAGCCGGTATCGGCGAGAGGACGGGCCGGACCAGCACCGAGACCTCGCTCCGTCCGTCCGACAGCGTCGCTCCGAGGCCACGGCCGGCGGTCTGCACGGCCCCGGTGGATCGGACCGCGCGGCCGGCCCCGGACCTGGCCGTACCGACGATCGCGACGAGCGGTTTGGTGACGTGGAGGCCAAGCCGGGAGGCGAGCCACGCGACGTGGTACACGGGTTTGACCAGGTTCGTGAAGCCGACGGTGCCGGTCTCATCGTGCGTGCCGTACGTCACCGCGACCCGGCGCAACGACCGCAGGTACGGCAGGAATTCCGGGTCGTCGAAGATCGAGGCGATGGCCTCACGCCAGCGCGACTGGCGCACCAGCGCGAAGTCACTGATCGTCAGGCGGCTCGCCTCGACGAGGTCGGCCAGCTCCCGCAGCCGATCCAGGCCATCGCCGTTCCACGTGGAAGCGTCCACCACGAGGCGGTCCGCGACGGCGATCAGGTCGCGCGTGGCCGGGACGGTGAGCGGTGGCTCGTCGGGCCACCAGACCGTCACAGGCAGGTCATGGATGAGCAGCGGGGTGACGATGGCCGCCAGATGTCGGCCGGACTCGCCACCGGCGGCGAGATGGATCATCTCGGCACAGGTCTCCGGCGCGCCTTCCCGCGGCAGCACGCAGTGCGCCTCCACCCGGGCGTCCATCCACGACGGGCCGTCCGGATCGGCGGACCCCACGATCATCGTCCGTGAGGGATGCCGGCCGGTCAGGGCCTGGATCGTCGCCGCGCAGCGCTCCGCCAGCTCCGGGCGGCGGGCGATGACCACCAGGTTCATGACGCTGGAACGCGCCGAGACGTATCGGCCCGGGACGCCATCCACCTCGGCGGTCAGGTCCTGGGTGGACCAGATCCGAGTGAGCTCGCGCTCGATGTCGGCGATGCTTTGGGCCCGGGCCGACCAGCGCAGGGCCGGCTCCCCGATGCGCAGCGGCGTCACGACGACCATCTGTGGTCCCTAGAACCGGCGCCAGCGGCGGCCGTCGCGGGCGAGCAGCTCGTCCGAGGCCGCCGGACCCCAGGTGCCCGCGTCGTAGTTGGGGAACTCCGGCGGCGGCGACGCAGCCCAGGACTCGACGATCGGGTCCACGATGCCCCACGCCTCCTCGACCTCGTCGGCCCTCGTGAACAGCGAGGCGTCGCCCTGCAGTGCGTCCAGGATCAGCGTCTCGTAGGCGTCCGGTGAATCCACGTTGAATGCCGACCCGTAGGTGAAGTCCATGGTCACCGAGCGGACGTCCAGCCCCAGACCCGGGACCTTGGCCCCAAAGCGGAGCATGATCCCCTCGTCCGGCTGGATCCGGATCGCGAGCAGGTTCGCATCGGGCTCCACCCCTTCGTCCTTGAACAGCCGGTGGGGAACCTCGCGGTACTGGATGGCGATCTCGGTCGCTCGCTTGGGCAGGCGTTTGCCGGTCCGGACATAGAACGGGACACCGGACCAGCGCCAGTCGTCGATCGTGAACCTGGCCGAGATGAACGTCTCGGTCTCCGATCCGGGGTCCACCTCCGCTTCCTGGCGATAACCCGGGACCTGGGTGGCGGCCACCCATCCCGGTCCGTACTGGCCGCGCACCACGTTGGCCTGCCGCGTGTCGACCGGGACGTCGGCGATCGCGCGCAGGACCTTGACCTTCTCGTCGCGCAGGGCGTTCGCCTCGAACGTGGCCGGCGGCTCCATCGCGATGAGGCTGACGAGCTGGAGTAGATGGTTCTGGAGGACGTCGCGCGACGCGCCGGTCTGCTCATAGAACGACCCTCGGTTCTCGATGCCGATCGACTCCGCCACGGTGATCTGGACGTGGTCCACGTAGCGCCGATTCCAGAGCGGCTCGAAGATCCCGTTGCCGAAACGGAAGACCAGCAGGTTGCGGACGGTCTCCTTGCCCAGGTAGTGATCGATGCGATAGACCTGCGACTCCCGGAAGACGCGGAGCATCTCGCGATTGAGCTTGCGTGCCGAGTCGAGGTCCCGGCCGAAGGGCTTCTCGACGACGATCCGCCGCCAGCCCCCCTCGTGCTTCTCGTGGTCCAGGCCCACGCGCCCGAGCTCGCCCACGATCGACGGGAACGCGGATGGCTGGGTGGCCAGGTAGAAGAGCAGGTTGTGAGCCGTGGACTGTTCCACGTGCATGCCCTCGAGCCTCTCCGTGAGCCGGTCGTACATCGCGCCGTCGGCGAAGTCGCCGCGGTGGTATATGACGCGGTCCAGGAACTGTCGTTCGGTCTCCTCGTCCAGCTGCAC
>JBKJXL010000285.1:0-3406 GCA_046716225.1 Candidatus Limnocylindrales bacterium
GAACTGGGACGACGCGCTGCGGGTCTGGCCGGACATCGTCAAGTTCGCGGCCGACCACGGCCGGCAGTTGACCTTCGAGAACTGCCCGATGCTGTTCAGCTACGACGAGTGGCCGGGCGGCCACAACCTGGCGACGTCGCCGCGGATGTGGCGCCGGATCCTGGAGCAGTGGGGCGGGACGGTCGGACTCAACTTCGACCCGTCGCACCTGATCCTCCAGATGATCGACGTCACCCGGTTCATCCGCGAGTTCGGGCCGCACATCCTCCACGTCCAGGCCAAGGACCTGATGATCGACCGCGAGGGCCTCTACGAGCGCGGCATCTTCAGCCAGGGAATCGGCTGGCAGATCCCCCGCCTGCCGGGCCTCGGCGACGTCGAGTGGGCGCCGCTGTTCGCGGCCCTCTGGCGCGAAGGCTTCGATGGCGACGTGATCATCGAGCACGAGGATCGCGACTTCGAGAAGACCGACGACCTCATCAAGCGCGGGTTTCTGCTGGCCCGCGACGTCCTGCGTCCCTACATCAAGTGAGCGTCATGACCCTGAGCCTCGATGGACTGACCGACCGTGACATCGCCAAGACGATCGACCATTCCCTCCTCCGGCCCGAGCTGGACGACGCCTTCGTCGAGGACGGCTGCCGGCTGGCGGCGCGCTACGACGTGGCGTCCGTGTGTGTCCGCCCGGCCGACGTCCTTCGCGCCCGGGCCATCCTGGACGGCATTGACGTCAAGGTCGGAACAACGATCGGGTTCCCGCATGGCAATCACCTGACGGCGACGAAGGTGTTCGAAGCCGAGCGCGCGCTGGCGGACGGGGCGACCGAACTGGACATGGTCATCCAGATCGGCGCCCTGAAAGCCGGTCGGGATGCCGATGTCGGGGCGGATATCAAGGCGGTCGTCGATGTCGCCCACGCGGGCGGCGCGATCGTGAAGGTCATCTTCGAGAACGCCTATCTGACCGACGACGAGAAGATCCGGGCCTGCCACCTGACCGAGGCCGCCGGCGCCGCGTTCGTCAAGACGTCCACCGGGTTCGCCCCGTCCGGCTCGACCCACGACGACCTGCGCCTCATGCGGGCCAATACCTCGCCCCATGTCCAGGTGAAGGCCGCGGGCGGCGTCAGGACGCTCGACGGCCTGCTCGAGGTCATGGCCCTGGGCGTGACCCGGGTCGGGGCGACCGCCACGGCCACGATCATGGACGACTTCCGGGCGCGCAAGGCCGGGCTCACACCCACCGGTGCCACGGGCGGCACGACCGAGGGTGGCTACTGATGGCACGGGAGGTCCGCATCGGCCTGCTCGGTTCCGGGTTCATCGGCGAGTTCCACACGCTGGGCCTGCGCTACGTCCCGGACGTCCGAGTCAGCGTCAACTGGGGCGCCGGCTCGGAGCGTCGCGAGACGTTCGCGGCCCGGTTCGGCAGCCGCGCACTCGACTCGATGGAGGCCGTCTGCGCGGATCCGGAGGTGGACCTCGTCGTCGTGTCGCTGCCCAACCACCTCCATGTCGAGGCGGTCCGGCTGGCCGCCGCCCACAGCAAGGGCGTGGCCTGTACCAAACCGCTCGGGCGGAACGCGGTCGAGGCTGCCGAGATGGTCCGCCTGGTCGAGGACGCCGGCGTCTACAACGCCTACATGGAGAATGTCGTCTTCACCGCCGAGACGGTCCGGATGCGCGAGATGATCCAGGCCGGCGCGATCGGACGGCTGAGGACGTTCCGGGCCCGCGAGGGCCACAGCGGCCCGCACGCGCCGCACTTCTGGGATGCCGATCTGGCCGGGGGCGGAGCGCTCCTGGACATGGGCTCGCACGGGGCCGAGGCGGCCCGTTACCTGTTCGGCAAGGACGTGCCTATCCGCGACGTCTTCGCGTGGGGCGCGACGCTCGTCCATGGCGACCGGACGGCCCTCGAGGACAATGCGGTCATGCTCGTCCGGTTCGAGGACGACCGGGTGGCGACGATGGATGTCTCCTGGTCCTCCAAGGGCGGCCTCGAGAACCGCTTCGAGGCCTATGGCGACGCCGGACGGATCGTGGAGGACATCACCTCCACCACGCTCCGGGCCTTCATCGAGCGGCCCGCCGGCTACATCGGGGAGAAGACCGACGCCGACACCGGCTGGGTATTCCCCGTTCCGGACGAGCCGTACGCCCACGGCCACGACGCGATGATGCGTCACATCGTCGAGTCGTTCCGTGACGGCGTGACACCCCGCGAGACGTTCCGCGACGGCTTCGTCGTGAATGCGATCATCGATGCCGCCTACCGCTCGATGCGGAGCGGTTCGTGGGAGACGGTCGTCGAGGCCGCCGCAGTGGAAGCCGCCTGAGATGAGCGCCCCGCACGGTCTGCCATGGGTCGACGAGGCCATGCGGCTCCTCGGCGAGCTCGCCGCGACCCAGGCGGACGCCATCGAGCAGGCCAGCCAGTGGTCTGCCGAGGCGATCGCCGCGGACGGCCTGGTCCACCTGTTCGGGACGGGCCATTCGCGGATGCCGGTCGAGGAGATGTTCCCGCGATACGGCTCCTATCCGGGCTTCAACCCGATCGCCGAACTGTCGATGACGTTCCACACCCAGGTCGTCGGGGCCAACGGTCAGCGTCAGGCGATGTACATCGAGCGGATGCCCGGCCTCGCCGAGGTCATCCTCGACAACTTCGCGTTCGGCCCGAAGGACGTGCTCATCGTCTTCTCGGCCGGCGGCACGACGGCCGTCCCGGTCGAGATGGCCCGCGGCGGGCGGCAGCGCGGCCTCCAGGTGATCGCGGTGACGTCGGTCGCCCAGTCGCGCTCGAGCGACGTGGATCCGGTCGTCGGCAGTCGCCTGCTCGATGAAGCGGACCTCGTCATCGACCTATGCACGCCGCACGCCGATGCCCTCATCACCATCGACGGGCTCGACACCCCGGTTGGGCCTGGTACGACGGTCACGGCCGTCGCCATCGTCAATTCCATCAAGGTGCGGACCGCCGAGCTCCTCACGGAGCGGGGCGTCATGCCGCCTGTCATCACCCGGGCTTCGGTCGTAGGCGCCGAACGCTCGCGGGCTCTGTTCGATGCAGCCTATCGTGAGCACTCGCGACGTCTCGCTCGTGCCATCGATCGTGGGAGCGGTCGTGGCGCGGCGGTCACGCGACAGGAGGTGACGCCGACCGCATGATGCGCATGTTCCCCCCGTACGCGGGGGGCGAAGACACGTTCGATCCACGGCGCGACCACGATGGTGTGCCGGTTCGAAGAGGAGGACAACGCATGATCCAGAAGGGATCGATCCGTCCATCATGGGCGGCCGAGGCGGCTACTCCGGCACGATCATCGGTGCGCTCATCCTGACGGTCCTGACCAGCCTGCTGATCGCCATGCAGATGCCCGAAGCGGTCCGCCAGATCCTGTTC
>JBKJXL010000286.1:0-4441 GCA_046716225.1 Candidatus Limnocylindrales bacterium
GTCCACCTGCTCCACGCCGGCTACGCGCGCGATCGCGTAGGCAGCAGCGTCGTCCTGGTCCGGGACAGCGACGCGCTCATCGTCGCGGACCCCGGGATGGTCGCGAGCCGCTCGCTCATCCTCGACCCGCTGGCGGCCCACGGGGTCGCGCCCGGTGACGTGACCCACGTGTTCCTGAGCCATCACCACCCGGATCACACCCTCAACATCGCCCTGTTCCCGAACGCGGAGGTCGTGGACTTCTGGGCGCGGTACAAGGACGATCTTTGGCTGGACCACGACGGCGACGGCTACCAGCTCGCCCCGAACTCCACGCTCTGGCTCACGCCCGGGCACACCGCCGAGGACGCCACGCTCGTCGTCCAGGCGGACGACGCGGTCTATGCGCTGACCCACCTGTGGTGGAAAGAGGACCGGACGCCCGAGATCGATCCGGTGGGCGACGACCAGGACGCCATCGAGGCCGGGCGCGCGCGCGTCCTGGCGACCGCGGACATCGTCATCCCCGGCCACGGCCCGGCATTCAAGGTCCGCGACTGACCGAACGGCGGGCCACGATGTTCAGACGGACGTACTCGATGACCGGCTCGCCGATCGCCTCGGCCACCGCGCGCACGAACGTCGCGTGTCGGGACGGTGGCAGCCGATCGAGGTGGTCGCCAAGGACGACCGTCCGGAGGTAGGTCTCGAACGGCTCGCCAGGCTCGAAGCGGGTGGGCTCGTCGGTCAGCCAGCATTCGATGTCGACGAAGCCGGCGGCGTCCAGGCGGGCGGTCGTGGCCATCGGGGTCTCGAAGTGGGCCGGCCCCAGCCAGCCGTCGCCGATCGCGGCGAGTGCCCGCTGGACGTTGGCGATGTTCCCGACGCCGCCGCACTGGGCGACGAGACGGCCGCCACGCTGGAGGACCGCAGCGAGGTTCGCGAACAGGGCGTCATGATCCGACACCCAGTGGAACGTGGCCGTGGAGAGGATCGCGTCCACGGGCTCCGCGAGCGGGATCGGCGCGCCGAGGTCGGCCACCAGATAGGTGACGCGGTCGCCGAACCGGGCCAGCCGGTCGCGCGCGCCATCGATCATGGCCGCCGACCCGTCGAGAGCGATGGCCTGACCGGTCGGCAGGCGTTCCAGCAGCGCCTCGGTCACGCGACCTGTGCCGCAGCCGGCGTCCAGGACCCGCTCATCGCCGGTCAGTGGCAGCCGATCCAGGACGGCGTGGCCCCAACGGGTCATCGGGATCGCGACGCGGTCGTAGGTCGTGGCATCCCAGTCGCGGGGCAAGGCTCAGACCGCCGTCACGATCGGTTCGGGCGGTTCGGTCGGAGCCGGGATCGTCCGGTCGCGCAGGCCGACGAACGAGATCGTGGCCCCGACGATCAGCAGCACGGCGTTGATGAGCGCGGCCCCGTGGAACGCGTCCATGGACGCCTGTCGCTGGGCGGCGATCTCGGCCGCGGTGGCTCCCGCAGGCGCGGGGTTGAGTGGCTGGTACATGGATCGGACCTCCGGCGCAGAGGCGTCGAGGCCCGGGACCAACGAGCCCAGGACGCTGTAGAAGGTGGCGCTGACCACGATGAAGATCATGGCGCCCATCAGTGGGGACCCCACCCGCGAGATGAAGTTGTTGATCGCGGACGCGATCCCGGAGCGTCGGCCGGACACGGAGCCCATCAGGGTCGTGGTCAGGGGCGCCACGACGCACGAGATCCCCGCCCCGAACAGCAGGATCGCCGGCAGGACATCGACGAAGACGCTTGGCGAAGGGATGAGCGTTGCGGGGTCGGCGATCGTTGCGAGCCATGGCGCCGAATCGGCCGGCAGTCGCGCCCACCACAGCATGCCGGCGGCCATGATCATCGGCCCGGCGACCAAGAAGGGCCGTGCACCAGTGCGACCGGCGACCGTCCCGATCCGGGTGGACAGGAGGGACAGCATCAGGCCGCTCGGGATACCGACGGCACCTGCGGCGAGGGCGGTATAGCCCAGCACGCCCTGCAGGACGAGGGCCTGGTACAGGAACGTCACGTACAGCGCGCCGTAGATGAAGAATGTCGCGAGGTTGATGGTCGCGAACGGGCGTGATCGGAACAAGCTGAGCGGTACCAGTGGGTCCGGCCTTCTCGCCATGAGGAACGGGAACGCGATCAGCGCCACGACGCCGAGCACGAGGGCCGCCCACGCCACCGGGTCCTGCCATTCCTCGGCTTGACCTCGGATGAGGCCGAATGACAGTCCGCCGACCGCGAGGGCCGCGACCAGTGCTCCAAGCCAGTCGAACCGGTCGCTCGCCTGCACGTCGCGCGACTCCACGACATGGCCCCGGGTCGCCCACAGGGCGACGGCCAGCACCGGCACATTGACCAGGAACGCGAACCGCCAGCCGATCGTGTCGACCAGGATCCCGCCGATGATGGGACCGAGCACGATCAGGACCGATGTCGAGGCGGCCCACATCCCGAACGCCCGACCCCGCTCGGGACCCTCGAATGCGTGGGTGATGAGGGCGATGGACCCGGGGATGAGGAGCGCGCCGGCGGCACCCTGCAGCAGCCGGAACAGGACCAGCCACTCGAAGGTGGGCGCCAGGCCGCACAGAGCGGAGGTCCCCGCGAAGCCGATGAGGCCGATCGAGTAGATGCGGCGCCGGCCGTAATGATCCGACAGCCCACCGGACAGGATGAGCAGCGCCGCCAGGACGGCAAAGTAGCCGCTGACGACGTAGTTCTGCCCTTCGAGGACGCTGATGACGCTGGTCGGCAGATCCTCGCCGATGGTCTTGAGGGCGACGTTGACGAGGGTGCCGTCGAGGAACACGGCGCCGGATCCGATGACGGTCGCGACGAGGGTCCATCGCTGGCGGGAAGTCACACCGGCAGTGTCGCAGCCACCGAGAGGCCCCGGCAAGGTTCCCGGGTAGACTCACCGCCATGCCCGGACCCGTGGCGCTCGTCGGCGCCGGAGAGTTCCTTCCCGCGATGGCCGAGTTCGACCAGGGTCTCCTGGCCTCGACCGGGCGGTCGCGACCCCGGGTAGTCATCCTTCCGACCGCCTCCTTCCCCGATGGTGAGGACGTCTTCACCCGCTGGGCGGCGATGGGCGTCGCCCACTTCGGTTCGCTCGGGGCTGAGGTGGAGCCGGTCCTCGTGCGAGACCGCGCGGGTGCCAACGATGCCGCGGCCGCGCAGGCCGTCGGCGAGGCCGACCTCATCTACCTGTCGGGCGGCAAGCCGGCGCACTTGATGGCGGCCCTGGACGGCACGGCCGTCGGGTGGGCCCTCGCCGATGCCCACGAGCGTGGGGCGATCCTCGCCGGCTGCTCGGCCGGGGCGATGGTCCTGGCCGGAACGGCCTTCGACTTCCGGTTCAAGGTGATGCCCTGGCTGCTGCGCTGGCGGTCCGGACTCGGCTTCGTGCCCGGGGCGTCGGTCCTGCCGCACTACGACGCCTGGCCGGAACCGTTGTCGGCGCTCATCGCGCTGCAGTCACCGCGGCACTCGGTCGTCCTCGGGATCGATGAGGAGACCGCCGCCGTCGGCCGCGACGGATCGTGGCAGGTCCATGGTCGCTCACGGGTGACGGTCTGGCGCGGACGCCACCGCGAGCGGTATCGGGCAGGAGACACGTTCAGGATCTGAGGCCGCGGGTGGCGGGCCCGCAGCGAGGAGCGGCACTCGTCGCCAGTCCGGCCCCGTTCTTCCCAGATGCACGCCAGGAGATCCTTAGCCCGAGAATCAGAGCTCGAAGCGGCCGATTCCTTCACGGGTGCACGCCCGGTGATGCATATGGGCACGGATCAGGCCTTGATTCGTGCGCGGTCGTTGTTCGTGCACTCCCCACGGGCACCTGGGGAAACCTGCCGGGCTGGGCCGGATCGCGGGAAACGCCCGGGCCTGGATCGGCCCGCCATGTAGGCCTGGATCTGCCCGACGAGGGCCCGGGTCGCGCACCGCGACCGCGCTGGCCGGATCAGGGGCGTGGTCGCGCGACCTCCCTTCCGCGTCGACCTGCTCGGGTCAGTCCGGCTTGACGGTCCGGAAGCAGTCGCTGCAGTAGACCGGTCGGTCCATGCGTGGACGGAACGGGACCTGTGCCTGATTGCCGCAATCAGAGCAGACCACGGCGAAGAACTCGCGGACGGGTCGCTCGTCGTTCCGCTCGTAGCCACGCGGGCCACCGATCTCGCGGACGTCGGTGCCGGCGTCGCGCGTCGCGCGCCGGCTGGCGCGGCAGCCCGTGCAGCGCTTCGGTTCGCTCGTAAAGTCCTTCAGGGCGTAATACTCCTGGTCGGCGGCGGAGTGGATGAAGTCCATCCCGCAATCGACACAGGTGATGGGTCGGTCGGCGTAGGTCACTGGGATCGAGCTCCTCTGGGGCGGCGTTGTATGCGGAACGTCACTTCAGGGAGAACGAGGCCGGCACATGGGACGACGGGGTCGAGCCGAC
>JBKJXL010000287.1:0-4362 GCA_046716225.1 Candidatus Limnocylindrales bacterium
GCCCAGGTCGTCGTCTTGAGCGGCGAGTGGCGGCGCAGGACATTCGCGCCGAACGCCGTGTAGATCGCCCAGCACATCGCCGCCGCCAGGGTCAGCAGGTCGCCGATGAGCGACGCGCTGAGATCGAAGCCTGGACCCGACCCGATGACGACCGCCACGCCGACGAACGACAGGAGCGCACCCGCCAGGCGCAGCGGCGACAGCGAGTCGGATCCGGTGAGCGCCGCCAGCACGGCCGTGAATACCGGCGTCGTGGCGATCAGGAGCGCTGAGTCGCCGGCCGAGATGCTCTGGATCCCCACCGACCACAGGACCTGGTACCACCCGAACCCGACGACACCAAGGATCCCGATCCGCAGCGCATCGCTGCGCGGCAGCGAGATGCTCCCCGTCCGCCAGCGCAGGAGCGCGAGCACGGTGGCCGAGGCCACCAGGTAGCGCAGGAACGTGAAGCCGACCGGTGGCAGGATCTCCACCGCGCCCTTGACCACGATGAAGTTTCCGGCCCACAGAACCATCACGACGAGCGCAGCGAGTTCAGCCGACCGCCGCTCGGACGACGTGGATCGCGTTCGGAGGGGGCCGGACAGCGAGACGCCCGCCGGTGTCTCGGCGGGCGTTCCCGATGTGCTGGGCGCGGTCGGGTCGATCAGACGCCTTCGCGGTCCAACTCGAGGATCTCCTCGTCTTCTTCCTCGGTGACCTTGAGCCAGACGAACAGTCCGGCCAGGACGGCGAGAGGGATGACGATCAGCGCTCCGAGCGTGATCCCCAGTGCGACGGCGACCGTCTTGAGAGCTTTCATGACTTCGCGACCTCCTTCTTCTCTGGTTCCGGGTGGCGGAGGGCGGGACCCCGAGCCACCAGCTCATCGATGTCGTCCTTCGTGAATTCCGACAGCTCGTGGTGGCTACCCTGTTGTCCGGCCTTGAGCAGTCGGACGACGAATGCGCCGCCCTGCTCGAAGAAGAAGACGTCCTTCGGCTTCTGCTCGTCCATGTAGCGTCCGAGCACCCGGAACGCCGTCTCGTAATAGCCGGCCTGATGGACAGGCGGTGGCGGCTCCAGGCCGCGCCGGGCGGCCGCCTCCTCCATGAACCGGGCGATGTCGTCATCGAGGAAGGTCAGCGTCTCCTTGGACTGATTGCCCATCGAATCCGACCACGCCCCCGACCCGCCGCCAGCCGTGACGAGGCCCTGGACGATGAATCCGTCAGGTGCCTCCATCAGGAGCACGTCGCTCATCGCGCGCTGGTCGAGGAAGGCCCCGATGGAACGGAAGACCTCCTCGAAGTCCTGGCGCGGACTGCCTTCGTAGATCCGCATGCGGTCCGGTCCTCCTGGGTCAGGATCCAGTGGTCCGGTCCAGCAACCCACGGTCCCGTGCGCGGCGCTCGCTGACCCGGAAGATCATCGTTGCCGCGAGTGTAACCAGCCCACTGGTCCCCAGCAATACGACACAGGTCGTGGCTAGGTTCGGGGCCGCCGAGCCGGTCAGCTCTGTCCACAGGCTGCCGGTCCCACCTATGGCGGAGATCCCGCCCGGAAACATCGCCTCGCGGACGCCCTCGATCCACCATGTCAGCGGGTTCGACAGCCCCAGCGCCTGGACCGCGAGCGGCAGCACCGCCAGCGGGAAGACGGCGCCGCTGATGAGGAACATCGCGCCGGCCACGGCTTCCGGATACGACCAGGACTCCTGGCGAGTCTGGAGGCACACGGCGGCCAGCATCACGCCGATGGCCACGATCGCGGTGATGCCGACCACCATCACGAACGCCAGCGCCGGCCAGTCCACCGCGGCGAGATCGAACGGCACGCCGAGGGCCAGGACCCCGACGGCGAGCGTGATGATCGCGCCCATCGCGCCGACGGCCACCCGGGCGACCCCGCGACCCAGGAGATGGAGCATGAAGTCTGCCGGGCTGACGTACGTGTACTTGAGCATCCGGTAGCGCTCGCGATCGTCGAGCACGGACCAGGCCAGTCCGGCGATACCGGCCAGGACCATGGACCACAGTGCCGACCCGACGACGACGAAGCTGCGGTACTGCGGATCGCCCGTGCCGGCGATGATCGACAGCATGACCACGAGGATCAGCGCGGCGGACACCGGCTTGGCGACCGAGTAGATGAAGAACAGGAACGGATCCGTCCAGTTCGCCTCCATCTTCCAGCCGAGGCTGACCGCGGCACGAAAGCCGCGCCAGGTCTCGCCCGGCCGGGATTCCTCCGTGCGCGACGGGTCGAAGCCGCCCCATTCCGGGGAGGCCAGGCCGGGAGTGTGGGCCGGGTCCGCGGCCGCGGCGGTCACTGCCATCGGATCGACAGCCGGCCCTCGCGACGGGCCATCCGCTCCAGGGCGGCGAGCGTGTAGCGCGCGGCCAGGATGAACCCGACGGACATCGCGAGCAGGATCAGCGCCTCGACTTCGACGGATGGCGTGCCGAGCGGGAAGGGCGACCCCACGAACGCCAGCTGGCGCATCGCGTCCAGCCCCACGGCCAGTGGGATCGTGGCGATCGCCAGCGCGCCGATCACGCCCAGACTCATGACCGGGAAGTTCAGCCCGGACACGAAGTAGACGGGCTCCACGAAGAGCTGGTTCAGCTGGAAGGCCTCGCGGCCCCACACGAGATACAGGCTGGCCATGATCATGCCGAGTCCGTAGAGCGCCGTGAGCGTCAGCACGAAGATGACGACGAGCAGGAGCGGCTGCTCCACGTCGAAGGTGACGCCGTAGACGAGCGTGGACACGAGGAGGACGACGACGGCCCGGGTGGAGCTCATCACCATCCCGCCGAGCGCCATCCCGAACAGGATCGCCATGAAACCCATCGGCGCGGCAAAGAACAGCTCCAGGTTGCCCTGCGCCTTCTCCCAGTAGAGCTGGGCGGCCATCATCCACACGACGTTCAGCCAGAACGACGTGAGCGCCCCGCCCAAAACCACGAACCCGATGTATTGCGGCGGCGCCTGGAGCGCTCGGTAGACGAAGACGAACGCGGATGTCGCCAGGAATGGCAGCAGGATCTCGAAGAAGACCCACGACGGTTCGCGCAGCATCCCGGAGACGCGCGGGTAGGCACGGCCGCCGACCGAGCGCAGATCCGTGAGGATGATCTGGCGGCGGGTCCACGCCGCGGCCGCGGCTGGGCTCTCGGTGTGGCGGAACTCGTAGACGGACACGGTCAGGCGACCTCGGCCGCAACGGCGGGCTTGTCCTCGTCGGCGAAGCCGCGGCCGACCAGTTCCACGAAGACGTCCTCCAGCGACGGCTCCGACTTGCGCAGGGCCAGGATGTGCGAACCCATCCCGCTGAGCGCGACGACCACGCCGCCGAGCACGCCATCCTCGGCGAGGACCAGGTTGAGGACCACGGACTGGCGGTCCACCGGAGCATCGTCATCCGACGCGGGCGCGGCCGACACGACGCCGGGAAGGGCAGCGAGGGCGGCCGGTCCGCCATCGAGGTGGTCCAGCTCCACCCGGAAGATCGATTCGCGCTGGACGCGCCTCTTGAGCTCGTCCGGCGTGCCGATGGCCAGGATCCGGCCATGGTCCACGATGGCGATCCGCTCGCACAGGTCGTCCGCCTCGGCCATGTAGTGCGTCGTCAGCAGGACCGTCCGTCCGGGCACGGCGGCCTTCCAGGACGTGACGAGGTCGCGGACCGCGCGAGCCGCGGCCACGTCCAGGCCCAGGGTGGGCTCGTCCAGGAACAGGATCCATGGGTCGTTCAGCAGGCCGCGCGCGAAGTTCATCTTCTGGCGCTGGCCGGTGGACAGTGTCGCGACGCGCTGGAGACGCTCCGGGCCCATCCCGACGGCCTCGATCAGCTCGTCCACGCGCTTCCAGCCGTCGGGGCGGGTGAGGCCATAGAACTGGCTGAACATCCAGAGCTGCTCGCGGACGGTCAGGATCCCGTAGCCGGACTGCTCGCCGCCGGCGACCATGTTCATGATCCGCCGGATGCGCTTGACGTCGTCGATGACATCGAAGCCGAAGATGCGCGCCGTGCCTTCGGACGGCAGGAGCAGCGTCGTCAGGATCTTGATGAGCGTCGTCTTGCCCGCGCCGTTGGGTCCGAGCAGCCCGAAGAACTCGCCCGGCGCGACCTGGAGGTCGACGCCGTCGAGTGCGGTCACGTCGTGCGGCTTGGCCTGATAGACGCGCCGCACGGCGCGCACGTCGATAGCCGGTTCCGGGCTCGTTGCGGACATGAAGCTCCCGAGGTGGGGCGTCGGGGGTGGGGGCGGAAGTATATCGCTCGGGCGCGCCTCGGGCGGCCTTGACCGCGCTCAACGCTCCTCGGCTACCGGGAGTAGCCAACCTCGAACGAGCGTGCCGACCCTCGGGTGG
>JBKJXL010000288.1:0-6297 GCA_046716225.1 Candidatus Limnocylindrales bacterium
GGTCGGGCCGGCGCCGCCATCGTCGGTCGGGGCCGGATCCGTCGGCCCGGTGGTCGGCTCGACGTCGTCGCACGCGAGGACCGGCGCGGCGGCGGCGGCCCCGGCGATGCTCAACGAATCGAGCGCCGGTCCACCGAGCGCGAGGACGGCCTGCGGCGTCGAGAACACCAGGAACCCGGCACTCGATGCCGCCCAGGGGAACGCGCCACGATCCGCGGCGGGTGCGGAACAGCCGTACTGGAGGGTCAGCACGAAGTCCCCGGCAGCATCCGCGGCACTCGCCTCACCGGCCGCCCGAAGCGCCTGACCGGCGACGCCGGTGCTGTTCGTGTTGGGTGTGCCGTACGAGCTGAACGACCCATCCGGACCCTGGATGTCCAGGAGCAGGGCCGTTGACGTCGCCGCCGCACCGGTCGCGCCGCCGGCAAGCAGCGCCTGCAGCGCCAGCGCGGTGGTGTCCGGGTCTTCGGCGCCGGCGCCCGGGCACGACCCGTCCCATTGGAAGTCGCCGTTGGAGCACTGGGCCGCCACGAGCCAGTCGACAGCGTCGCTCGGGGCGCCGCCGCTGGTCCGCGCCAGGGCGAGGATCCCCAGGGCCTGATCGGAGTTGAGGGACGACCCGAACCGTCCGAGATCCGGCCCGGGCGTCGTGATGAGCAGGCTTCGCAGATCCGCTTCGAGGTCGTGCCCACCGAACGAGTCCACGTCGCCGCCGGCCACCTGGACCGCCAGCATCGTCTTGGCGAGGTTGCCCGGCAGGAGGTCGCTGTCGGACAGGATGTAGCCCTCTACACCTGACTCGAGCTGCGCCAGCGCGACGGCGGCGGCATCGGCCCCGATGCCGGTCGCGGCGTACGCGAAGATCGCGTCGGCCAGGCTGCCCGGACCGACACCGGCCTCCACCTGCGCCGAGATCCAGCCGGCTGCGGCAGCCCCCGGGTCCGTGGTCGTGGGCGGATCGGCTGCGAGGACGGTGGCGCCGCCGGCCGAGAGGGCCAGGGTAGCCGCGAGCAGGGTCGCCCCTGCCGTGCGCGTGAGGGACCGGGGAAGCGCCATCGTCGTTCCTTTCGAGACCGGGTCGTCAGGTCCGACTTGGGGCCCCGGAGAACGGTGGACACACACTCGCCCACCCGTAGGCCACGGATGGGCGAGGTCATGGCACTGATCCTGTCCGGGCTCCGTCCGCAGACCTCGACGGGTTGTGGAGCCGAGCCTTCTGGTCAGGTATCCCGGCTCGTCGAGGCGGATGGCCTCGGCTTACGGTTGCGGGTCAGCGCCGGTCTTGCACCGGCTTCCCCTGTCCAGTCAGGCTTGCGTGATGTGCGAACAGTACACCCCGCGACCGCCCGGGAACAAGGCGCCGGACGGGTCCTTCGGGTGCCGCGTGCTACGCTCCATCGGTGACGCGACCACGATCGAGCGCGCCGGGACACACCCGTCCCAGGCGGCCTCGGTCCCTTTCGGCCCGGGGCCTCGTGCTTACGTTCCTGGCAACCGTCGCGCTCGTCGCAGCGGCATGCGGGAGCGCCCAGGGCCCGGACACGCCGCCCGCCTCGACCGGGACTGCCTCGACGACCGCTCCATCCGATTCGACCTCGTCGCCAGGCCCGGGCTCGTCGGACCCCGCCCCGGATCCCGAGTCACCCGAGGTGTCGGCACCGCCATCGGCGCTTCCCGACCCGACCCCTTCGGCGGACATCGGACCTGCCAGCGATTGCACCGGGACGGACGACAACCGGGCGTTCTACGGCTCGGTGGCGACCGCCGTGGACTGGACCGTCTATTGCCCGGTCCTCCCGAGCGGCTGGTTCGTGGAGTCCGGGCGGTATCGGCTCGCGGCCGGCGGCCGACTGGCCATCGCCCATCGCGGACCTGGTGGGGCTCGCTTCACGCTGGATGAAGGTGCCTGGTGCACCGATGGCTCCGGCTGCGTCCCGGCCGGCACGGAGATCGGGACGACCGCGTTCGGTGACCGCCAGGGCACGCTCATCGCGATGCCCGATGGGGACTACGCCATCATCGTCGACGCCGGTTCGACCGTCAGCTGGGCGCTCACCGGCGATGGACTCGATGAGGCCCTGGTCCGCACGCTCGGGGCGGCGCTGATCGCCGTCGGCGACTGACCGCAGACGCCCGTCGTGCAGCTCGTCGGATTCGATCTGGAGCGGTCCTTCGCGCGCTCGGAGTTCGCGGCCCGCTCGGCCCTTCCCGAGGTCTGCTCAGAGCCCGACATTCCCGCATGTTGAGGTCGCTCCTTCGGCTCTGAGCCAGCACGAGCGCCGATCAGAGCCACTTCGATGCCTCCATCCGGGCTCTGAGCGGACACCACGACCGGAATCGGGGACCTGCGGTCCGAGACCGCCGATCTCTCGGGCTGTCAGCAGACATCGACACCGACGCCATCGCAACGGATCTGGAATGCCCGGACCACGGCATGAGGCACCGACCTGACCCCGATGGCTGCGACAGTAGGCTCCCCAGTAGCGAGGAGTCCGCCATGGCCAAGTCCGCCACCCTCGACAACGGCCGCCGGCCCAAGTCGTCGCCCGATCCCGTCCTGGATGCGACGGCGTCCGCCCTGCAGGCGTTCGGAGATCTTCGAACCCTCCCGATCGCGCTGCCCGCGAAGGCCAAGGCCAGCAGTTGCACGCTGCTCAACGAGATCCTGGCCGACACGATGATCCTGTACGCCCTGTACAAGAAGCATCACTGGCTGGTCGCGGGTCCGACCTTCTACCAGCTGCACCTGCTCTTCGACAAGCACGCCGAGGAGCAGCTCGCGATCATCGATGTCCTGGCCGAGCGGGTCCAGAGCCTGGGCGGTATCGCCGTCGGCGATCCGCGCCACGCGTCCGAGCTGACGACGATCGAGCGGCCGCCCGATGGCGCCGAGGAGGTCTCCGTGATGATCGACCGGACGCTGCGGGCCCACGAGACGATCATCGTGAAGGTCCGCAAGGGCATCAAGACGACCGAAACGTCCGAGGACTGGGGCACGAACGACGTCCTGATGAGCGACGTCCTGCGCCGCCACGAACTCCAGGTCTGGTTCCTGGCCGAGCACGTGGTCGACGTCCCGGCCATCCGCTCATGACGCTGTCCAACGGGCCGTCCCGCTCCGGGCGTCGCTGGTCAGACCCGTTTGCGGGACAGATCCAGGAACGGCAGGTCCACGACCGTCGCCCCGACGCGGCCTCGCCGGCCCTCGACGGTCCACTCGACCGACAGCTTCGTGCCGGTCGCGCCATGGCGTGGTGGTACGGACCCGAGGGCGATCGCCTGCTTGAGGATCGGACTCCAGCCGAGGCTCGTGACCCTGCCACACTGTGACCCACCGGCGTAGACCGGGACGGGCGTCCGGTCGACGACAGGGCTGATCGCCGGGGGCAGTCCCTGGGCGCTATACAGCCCTTCGATGTCGTACCAATCCAGCTGCAGACCCACCAGCCGCCGCGCCGGACCGCCGCGGGCCTGTTCGCGTTCGAGCGCGAGGCGCCCGACGAAGTCGTCCTTGTCGAAGCTGACGAGCCGTCCCAGGCCGATCTCGAACGGGGAGTAGTGCTGCTCTGGGTTCATGGCGTGCCGCGCGGACGTGTAGTCCACTTCCAGCAGGATGAGGCCGGCTTCCAGGCGGACGACATCCAGCGCCAGCATCCCGGCGGGCCGGATCCCATAGGCCGAACCCGCGGCCATCAGCGCATCCCACACGGGAACGGCATCCGCGGCCGCCATCCACAGCTCATAGCCGAGGTCGCCGGTGTAGCCGGTCCGCGAGACATCCACGGCGACCTTGCCGATCCGACCCGCCCGCCGCCGGAAGTAGCCCAGGTCCGCGAACGACTCGCCGGCCGCCGCCTCCAGGACGTCGCGTGACAGCGGTCCCTGCAGGGCGAGCGCCGCGGTCGCCTCGGACTCGTCGACGAGCGTGACGTCCAGGCCGGCGCTGTTCTGGCGGAGCCAGCGGAGCTGCGGATCGGCCGCGGTCCAGCGATAGCGCTCCTCGTCAAGCCGGTGGATCGTGCCGTCGTCGACGACCTTGCCGTTCTCGTCGCACCACGGCGTGTAGTAGACCCCACCTACCTGGAGCTTCGTGGCATCCCGGGTGATGACCCGGTCCACCAGGCGCATCGCGTCCGGGCCGGACACGAGGTACTTGTAGAGCGGCGAGACGTCGAACAGGGCCGCCGCCTCACGGACGGCGTAGTACTCGATGTCGTGGGCGTCGGCGTAGGCGCTCGAGGCGAAGTAGCCGGACCACTCGCGCCACTGCATCTTGCGATTGAGTGGTGCGGTCCGTGGATGGAACGGCGATCCGACGCTCACCTGGCCTGGCCTCCTTCGCTCGTAGCCAGTATGCCGCGCCGAGCCGCCGCGATGGGCGCCGGCCCCTACTTTGCCCAGGTCCCCTTCGCCTGACGAGCCGATGGGCTCGCCTTGCGTCGCTTCGGGCGACCGGCGAAGGAGAGGGAGACCAGCATCAGCTCGTTGACTTTGCGCTCGAACTCCGGGACGGTCGCCTCCGGGATCGTGACACACACCTCGCGCAGAGCGGTTTCCAGTTGATACCAGAGGTCGCCCCGTCTGACCTCGAACAGGGGATAGCGCGAGTTGATGACGATCCGACGAACGCCATCTTCGATGACTATCGCGCTGCGCAGGCGCGGGTCGAGCGCGCGAACGACCACCTCACCGACGCCCCGCCCGCCGCCCGCGCCTGACGCACGTGGCGGTCGGGGTGCTCGATCCGCCTCCAGGGCGGGTTCGGCCGGTTCGGCCGGTCCAGCGCCGACCTCCTCGGCCGGCTCCTCCACCCGACGGGTCGCCTCCAGGGTGAGCTGTCCCTCGGGACCCTCGCCGGCCCCCGTCCCGAGGTCGCTTTCGAAGAGCTTGCCGGACTCCAGCAAGCGCAGTGCACGGGCCAGGATCCGACGGACCTGGTCGGCCGTCCGCAGCGCGCCCGGCTCCACGTGGAGGCTCCCCTCTCGCGCCAGCCGACGGACGATCGGGGCGAGGAGCGCATGGAGCCTCGCCTCGGAGGCGATCCACGCGGGGCTGTCTCGATCCACGTCCGACTTGTTCATCGTCACTGGTACGTGGGGCAGCTCGACCGCTCCGACCAGGCGATTCATGCCCGGGTGGAGGGCGGGTCCGGGATGCCCGAACCACTCCGGTACCCCGACGAGTCGTCCGAGGTGGTAGACCCGAAGGCCCGGCTCGACGGACGGTGGCGCCGGATCCGGCAGCAGTCCATACCAGCCCTTGACGATCCGGCCGCCGGCCCGAACCGCGATCTCGTGCCGCTCCGCGAGTGTCAAGGGCGTGGGTTGGACGGGGCCACGGTTCACCGTGATCGCCAGTTCGCCGGCCTCGAGCAGGGGCCGATACACCTCGGCCAGACGGCCCGGCAGTCGGCGGGCGTCCACGCGGCGGTCCACCTCGCCGATCTCGATCCGAACGTAGCCAAGCGCCGCGTCGACCGGTTTGGTCCGGTCCACCAGTTCATACACACGAAGCTTCGCGCGATCGCGGTAGGCCGGGTCCTCGAAGGTGATCGCCCGGTCGTTTCCGGCTCGCGAGGCGGTCACCACGAACCGATTCCCGAGATGCCCGATGGCTGCCTTGCCGCCCTGCCCATAGCGGCCGATCCGGTCGCCCGCCCGCTTGCGCGAGGCGCCCCGGCGCAGGTAGTCGCGTTCGAGTTCCATCGGGCCCATGCCCGCTCCGCCGATCGCCGTCATCACGATGGAGTCCGGTCGGACGACCAGGTCCACCCGCAGCGGGCGGCCGGGAACGCGCGAATCCACGGCATTGTCCACGAGCTCCAGCAGGGCATCGATCGCCGACCGATAGTTCGCGAACAGGGACGCCGTGAGCCGCGGATCGATCCGCTCCCGTACGACCCGTCGCGCAGACGTCCGAGCTGACGAGTCAGGCATAGCGCATCACGGGAATCCCGAGGCGTTCGAAGTCCCGAGGGTTCCTCGTGACCAACGTGGCCGCCAGGCCCCAGGCCGTAGCGGCGATGAGAGCGTCTGCCAGGCTTCGCGCCCCTGGCGCTGAGCGACGGGTGCGTCTGGCCTCTGCCGCCCACCGGGCACTGTCGGGAGCGATCGCAACGTACTCGAGCGCATCAAGGACCCCGCGGATCACGCGGCGCTCTTCGGCGTCGCCGCCCGACAACGCCTCGCACGTCACCACACCGCACGTGTACAGGGTCTCGGCGTCGGCGAACAAGCGATCGACGAGCAGCAGCGCCCCCGGCCGAGCATGCGCGAAGTCCAGCAGGACCGTCGTGTC
>JBKJXL010000289.1:0-18284 GCA_046716225.1 Candidatus Limnocylindrales bacterium
GGTCCTGTCAGGACCCGATCTGCGATGGATGCCTCGTGGACACCCCAGGATCCGACGATTCGTGGCGGTCTTGGGCCCCGACCAAGCGGGTTCATCACGATCTTGGTCCTGACAGGACCCGAGCCGGGCCCGCGAACCCTGCCTCGACCCGGCAGGCCAGCAGGCATGACAGGTCATAGGCGACGCCGGGTATCACCGTCGAGCCCCGACGCCCCGCCGTGCGGCATCCGCATAGTCCATGTACCGGGCCGGCGACCGGCGACCGTCGAGTCGCGTCCGGAACAGCCATCGATGCGCGTGACTCGATGGATCCACCATCGCAAGGCCGCGTCCTCGGTCGTCGAGCTGCTTCGTCCCGTCGACGTCGAGCATCATGGCCTGCGCTCGCCTCGGGAACGCTCGGTCGAATAGGTCGCGGTTGATGCGGACGACGTGTTCGATCTCCTCACTGGCGAGGACGAGCAACCAGCCCCGCAATCGGTGGGGCTCCCAGCCAAGGTCGCGAGCGAGTGCCCAAGCCGACCGCTCATACCAGCTGAACTGCCGCTCCATCCCGCCGAGATCGTCCAGACGCGTTTTGATCTCGATCAACAGGAGCGTGGCAGTTCGGGGGTCAAACGCCAGGAGGTCGATCCAACCGTGGGACCGGCCGTGCACGACCTCGACCTCGCGGGCTGTCGCAAGGCCCAGGCCCCTCAGCCGCCGATCAACATACCCGGAGCACCTGGCGTGGACGATGTCTCGAGGGTGTCGAGCGACGTGGACGATCGGAGGCCTGACCGCCAGGTCGAGCTCGATCCCGAGCGCGTCTGCGATCGCCTCGATCGTGCGGATGGATGGGTTGCCTGCGCCTCGCTCGACCTTGCCGATGTAGCTCCGAGTCACACCGACACGAGCCGCGAGTTGCTGTTGCGAAACGTCGAGCATGCGTCGCGTCTCCCGGCACGTACGGCCGAACGACAGGCCGAGTGCACCAGGTAAGGGCCCAGCGATCGTACGCATCCGACCAGTTGACCATCCACCGCTTACCTGAGACGTATCCGCGCCTACACCTCGACCGACTCTGCTTCGGCGCGGGTCCTGCCAACCAGATAGAGGGTCCTGTCAGGACCCGATCTGCGATGGATGCCTCGTGGACACCCCAGGATCCGACGATTCGTGGCGGTCTTGGGCCCCGACCAAGCGGATTCATCACGATCTCGGTCCTGACAGGACCCGCTTCGGCCCTCGGCCCGCCCGGCCCCGGACCGCCCGGCTCCCGACCCCCGGCGCAGCCGGCCCGCTGGCCGGCCCCCGGCCCGCGTCGGTCGTGCGGACTACACTTGGCTCGTGAGCGAAACCACCGAGGCCGACCTGGTCCGCCGCGTGCCGGCCCTGGCCGAGGAGCGTCTGCGGGTCCTCAGCCGACGACAGCCCGTGACGGTCCTTCCGGGAACGTCCCTGGCCGACTGCCTCAAGGCCATCCAGCGCACGCGGACCGGCGACTCGGTCTTCGTCTGTGACGCGAGCGGTCGGCTCACCGGAGTCCTGACGGAGCGCGACATCTTCGGGCGGATCGTCGGCGGCGAGGTGGACCTCAGCCAGCCGGTCGAGACACTCATGACCACGGAGCCTCGCACCCTGGACCTCGACCAGACGATCCGTGACGCCATCGAACTCATGCAGACCGGCCGCTATCGCAACGTGCCCATGGTGGATGAACAAGGAACCCTGGTCGGCGTCGTCCGCCAGCAGGACATCATCGCGTACCTCGCCGAGTCGTTCCCCGAGGAGCTCCTCAACCTGCCGCCGCGGCCGCACCAGCGCATGAAGGCATCGGAAGGCGCGTGACGACGACCATCCCGGAGCTCGGCCCGGACATCGAGGAACTCGACCGGGTCACGATCCGATTCGCCGGCGATTCCGGCGACGGCATGCAGCTGACCGGCACGCAATTCACCCGCACCGCGGCCGTCTTCGGCAACGACATCAGCACGCTCCCGGACTTCCCGGCCGAGATCCGCGCACCGGCCGGTTCGCTGCCGGGCGTGTCGGGCTTCCAGATCAGCTTCTCGTCGAGCGACATCCACACGCCCGGAGACCAGCCGGACGTGCTCGTCGCGATGAACCCGGCCGCGCTCAAGACGAACATCGGGGACCTGCCGGCGGGCGGCGCGCTCATCGTCAACAGCGACGCGTTCACCCAGCAGAACCTGAACAAGGCGGCCTACGCGAGCAATCCGCTGACCGACGGGTCGCTGGCCGCCTACACCGTCTTCGAGATCCCGATCTCCACCCTGAACGCCGGGGCGCTCGAAGGCCTCGGGATGACCTCGAAGCAGATCGACCTGACGAAGAACTTCTTCGCGCTGGGCCTCATGTTCTGGCTGTACGAGCGAAGCATGGAGCCGACGATCGCCTGGGTCGACGAGAAGTTCGGCGCGCGACCCGTCGTCGCCGAGGCGAACAAGCGGGCGCTCAAGGCGGGCTACGCGTTCGGCGAGACGACCGAGATCTTCCATACCCACTACCGCGTGGCCCCGGCACACCTGCCGCCGGGCACCTATCGCAACATCACCGGCAACGAGGCCGCAGCGCTCGGGTTCCTGACCGCATCCAGGCTCGCCGACCGACAGCTGTTCTACGGCTCCTACCCGATCACCCCGGCCAGCGACATCCTGCACCAGCTCGCCGGCTACAAGACGTTCGGGGTCAAGACGTTCCAGGCGGAGGACGAGATCGCCGCCATCGGTGCGGCGATCGGGGCGGCCTACGGCGGAGCCCTCGCGATGACCGCCTCGTCCGGCCCGGGGATCGCGCTCAAGACCGAGGCGATGGGCCTCGCGGTCATGGTGGAGCTGCCGCTCGTCGTCATCGACGTCCAGCGCGCCGGCCCGTCCACCGGCATGCCGACGAAGAACGAGCAGGCAGATCTCCTCCAGGTCATGTTCGGGCGCAACTCGGACTCGCCGCTGCCCGTGGTGGCACCGGCCACGCCGGGCGACTGCTTCGGGATGGCGATCGAAGCCTGCCGGCTGGCCCTCAAGTACATGACCCCCGTCGTCTACCTCTCGGACGCGTTCCTCGCGACGGGCTCCGAGCCGTGGAGCGTGCCGGACCTCGCGGACCTGCCCGACATCCGCGTCTCGAACGCCACGGACCCGGCCACGTTCCGCCCGTACCAGCGCGACCCGGAGACGCTCGCCCGGCCATGGGCGGTGCCCGGGACTGCGGGACTGGAGCACCGGATCGGTGGCCTCGAGAAGGCCGACATCACCGGCAACGTCAGCTACGACCCGGACAACCACCACAAGATGCAGCTGTACCGGCAGGCCAAGGTCGCCGGGATCGCGAACGACATCCCGCCGCTCGAGGTCTTCGGGCCGGAGCGCGGCGATCTCGTCATCCTCGGCTGGGGCTCGACGTACGGGGCGATCCGTTCCGCCGTTGAGCGCCTCAACGCGGCCGGCCAGCTGGTGGCGCACGCCCACATGCGCCATCTGAACCCGTTCCCGGCCGACACGGAGGACGTCCTCCGCCGATACAAGCGGGTCCTCATCCCGGAGGTCAACCTCGGCCAGCTGCTCATGCTCATCCGGGCCCGATACCTCATCGATGCGGTCGGCTACGACCGGGTCAGGGGCAAGCCCTTCACCATCGCCGAGATCGTGGCCGAGGCAGAGCGCCTGATGGCGGAGGACGCATGACCACCGAACTGCCGCCCCGACCGGACCAGGCGCCCCAACCGGCACTGAGCCCGGAGAATGCCGCGGTCATCCAGCTGACCCGCAAGGACTTTGTGTCCGACCAGGAGGTCCGCTGGTGCCCGGGCTGTGGCGACTATTCGATCCTGGCCCAGACCCAGAAGGTCATGCCGGACTTCGGCTACGCCCGCGAGAACATCGTGTTCCTGTCCGGGATCGGGTGCAATGGCCGCCTGCCGTACTACATGAACACGTACGGCTTCCACACGATCCACGGCCGCGCACCCACCCTGGCCACCGGCCTCAAGGCGGCACGACCGGACCTGATGGTCTGGGTCATCACCGGTGATGGCGACGCCCTGTCGATCGGCGGCAACCACGTCATCCATTCGATGCGCCGGAACGTCGACATCAACCTGGTCATGTTCAACAACCGGATCTACGGGCTCACCAAGGGCCAGGCCTCGCCGACCTCGGAGTTCGGCAAGAAGACGAAGTCCACCCCGCTGGGCTCCGTGGATACGCCGATCATGCCGCTGACGATCGCCCTCGCCGCCGAGGCAAGCTTCGTAGCCCGTTCGGTGGACACCCACACGGAGCATCTCCAGGGAACGCTCGAACGGGCCGGCCGCCACAAGGGCAGCTCGTTCGTGGAGGTCCTCCAGAACTGCAACATCTTCAACGACGGGGCGTGGCGCGACTTCACCGACCGTGAGGTCCGCGAGGATCGCATGCTCGTCCTGGAGCACGGCAAGCCGATGATCTTCGGCAAGGACCGCGACCGCGGCATCCGGCTCAACGGGCTCCATCCGGAGGTCGTGACTATCGGCGAGAACAACGTGTCCGAGGTGGACCTGCTGGTCCACGACGAGCGAGCCGAGGATCCGTACCTCGCCCTGATGCTGTCGCGGATGTTCTGGCCGGACTTCCCGGTCCCGGTCGGCGTCCTGCGATCCATCCCGCGACCCACCCATGACCAACTCATCGAGGAGCAGATCGCTACCGCGATCGCGCGGAGCGGCGAGGGGGACCTGGAGCGCGTCCTGCGCGGCGGAGAAACCTGGACCGTCGAGTAGGGAACGGAGGTTCGGATGCATTGCCCGGCATGCGGTTTCGAGAACCTGACCGGCGCGGATTCGTGCGACAACTGCGGTGCGGAGCTGGCCGGTCACGACCTGCCCCAGCCCGCGGTGACGTTCCATTCCACGCTGCTTGGGGAGCATCTCGATTCGCTGGGCGCACCGGCGCCGCTCATCGTCTCGCCGGACACGCCGCTCGACGTCGCGGTCGCCGCCATGCACGCCTCCGGCGCCGACTGTGTCCTCGTGATGGCAGACGATCGGCTGGTCGGCATCTTCACCGATCGTGACGCGGTGGTGAAAGCCGCCGGTCTCAAGCTCGACTCGCTCTACGTGCACGACTTCATGACCCCGGACCCCGTCGTGCTGCGTCACGACGACCCGATCGCGGTCGCGATCCACAAGATGGCGGTAGGTGGCTTCCGCCATATCCCGATCCTGGAGGATGGGCGGCCGACGGGCGTGGTCTCGGCTCGCGACGTCTTCCACCATCTGGCCGAGGGATTCGGCTGAGCGCCGACCGGGTCGTCGTCCTCGCCGATGACCTGATCTGGGCGACTCGACTGGCCGACGGCGTCCGGGCCGCCGGGGCGGAGGCCGTACCTGCGCGGTCGGCGGCGGGGCTGGCGACCTTCCTACCCGACGTCGATCGGGTCATCGTCGACCTGACGGCCCGGGCCTACGACGGGATCGACGCCATCGCGGCCGCGAGAGCCGCCGGCCGGCCCGTCCTGGCGGTCGGCCAACACGACGACGTGGCCCTGCGCAAGCGCGCGCTCGCCGCGGGTGCCGATCGGGTCTACGCCTACCGGAAACTGTTCGAGGACGGACCCGCCACCCTGGCGGCCTGGATCGCCAAGGAGCCCACTTGAGCGGTTCGATCCGACCGGTCATCCCCGCCGACCGCTACGCGGAGCGCCTGGCTCGAGCGGCAGCCGAAGCGGCGCGCCACGGTCTCGACGCCCTGCTGATCGGCGTCGGACCGGATCTGCGCTACCTGACCGGCTACCAGGCGATGCCCCTGGAGCGCCTCACGATGTTGGTCATCTCCTCGTCGGGGGCCACGATCATCGTCCCGCGATTGGAGCGGGCCGCCGCGGAGGCCGGCGTCAACGGACCGGTCGGGATCGCCACGGTGGAGGAGGGCGCGGACCCGTACGCGGCGGTCGTCGGGCGCATCGACGCCGGCCACGGTCGCACCGCCACGGTCGCGGTCTCCGACACTTTGTGGGCCAGCCACCTCCTCGGGATCCAGGGAGCGATCCGGGCCGATGGCCGTTTCGACGGGGACGACCTGCGCGTCGCGTCCACGGTCCTGCGGGCGCTGCGGATGGTCAAGGACCCGGATGAGATCGAGCTGCTGCGCCTCGCGGCCCAGGCGGCCGACCGGGTCGTCGCCCAGATCGCGGCTGGGCGGCTCGTCGGGCGGACCGAGGTTGACGTCTCGCGAGAGGTTCGCGACCGCCTGATCGCGGAGGGCCACGAGACGGCCGAGTTCGCGATCGTGGGCTCCGGTCCGAACTCCGCATCGCCCCATCACGAGGCCTCCGAGCGCGTCATCCAGGCCGGCGAACCCATCGTCCTCGACATCGGCGGCTCGCTCTCGGGCTATGGCTCGGACATCACGCGGATGCTGTGGGTCACCGGCGGCGACGAGTCCAGGGGCCCCGACGAGGCGTTCCGCCACCTGTTCGGCGTGCTGTACGGGGCCCAGGCGGCGGCCACACGGGCGGTCCGGCCCGGCGTGTCGTGCGAATCGATCGACGCGGCCGCCCGTCGACCCATCGAAACCGAAGGGTATGGCGAGGCGTTCTTCCACCGGACCGGCCACGGGATCGGCCTCGAGGAGCACGAGGACCCGTACATGATCGCCGGAAACACCGAGCCACTCCAGGCCGGCATGGCCTTCTCGGTGGAGCCCGGGATCTACCTCGTGGGACGGTACGGGGCGCGCATCGAGGACATCGTCGTCTGCGGTCCGGATGGCCCGATGACCCTCAACCAGGCCCCCCGCGAGCTGTACGTCGTCGACGGCTGATGGCGATGGCCGGTATCATCGGCCGATCGCACGCCGGAGTGCGTGATCGAATCGCCCAGGACATGCTGATGACCAGACATGGACGGCGCACTGGCGCCGTCACCCGGATCGGACCCCACCGAGCCGGGACATTCGCGACATGAGTCGACGACACCACGGCCGCGCCCGCCATCACGACCGGCCGCCCCGCCTGGATGGTCCGGCCACCTCGCTCGGTGCGCGCCCCGTCAACGCCGGCCAGCCTGACACCGCCGCCGGCCAGTCGAGGGTCGCCGAACCCTCCGTCGCCCAGCCGCTCGTTCCCGCCGCGCCCGCCGAGCCTGCCGCGCCGCAGGCGACTGCTGCGCCGCAGGCGACACCGGGACAGCCCGCCGCCGGATCAGCGAACTCATCGATCGCCCCCCAGCAGGGACGTCCCGAGCCCGGGCCACAGCCGCCGCTGCCGGTCAACCAGGCCACGGCGCCGCAGCTCCGTCGGTTCATCAAGAGCCGGCCGTACGTGCCCATGCATGAGCTTCGACGCCGGTTCGCCATCGACGGCGGTGATGACGACGTGACCCCGGTCCACATCGATCGCCACTGGATCTTCGTCGGGTTGCCGGAACGCGAAGGCGGCCTCCTCGGCGAACTCCTGCGCGCCGGCGAGATCGGCTACGAGCTCTCGCTCGACCCTCGATCGCCGATCGTCGTCGGCGTCTACCCGATGCGGCCCGCGCCGCGTCCCTGACGCTCGCTCGGTCGCCCAGCGGCGCTCCCGCAAGTGGGATCGCCCGCCCCGTCGTAGGAGCGTGGCAACGACTCCACGCTGGGTCGCGGCGTCCGCAGATCGCGTAGCTCCGCCTGACCGACACCGGCCAGACGCGGCAGGTCCGCGGCATCCGTTCGCTGGAGCCGGCTCGACATCGTCGAGAGGACCGTCCGCTGGATCTCCGGCACGGCCATCGTGGCGCGCAGCGCGTCGGCGGGCACCTCCAGCAGCGTCGCGTCGGTGTCCGCGACCACATCGGCGGTCCGGGTGCTGCCCGTGAGCGCCCCGATCTCCCCGAAGAAGTCGCCGGCGGTCATGGTCGAGAGGCCGTGATAGCCGTCGTCCGCCGGGATGCCTGCCGTCGTCGAGCCATCGAGGATGAAGAACGCGGAAATGGCGGCTTCGCCGTGCTCCACGACCCGTGTCCCGGCCTCGACGTCGCGGACCGTGGCGTCACGTACGAATGATGCCCGCTGCTCAGGCGACAGCTTGCTGAAGACGCCGAGACGGACCGCCAGGCGATCGAAGTCCGCCAGAGTCGCCGCCCTGGCCGGGCTGAGGGCCAGGGTCGGTGCGCCCTCGGCGCCACGCAGTCGAGCCGCCGCGGCGCCCCACGTCGAGATCCCGAGGCCTGGAGCGACGAGGGTGAACGCGGCCGAGACGAACAGCAAGAGCGACGCAAAGACGATCAGGACCCGGATGTCGATGACGTCGGCAAGCCCGGCCCCGGCCATGCCGATCAGGAAGATCACGTCGCGCATGACGTAGAACGCCGAGAACACCCGACCACGCATCTCGCGCGGCGTGTTGCGCTGCAGGAGCACGGAGCGGGACACGGACGACGGCGGCTGCGCCAGCCCGGACAGCGACACGATGAAGATGGCGATCGGCACGGAGGTCGCGTTGGCGTAGAGGAGCCCGAGCGCACCCATCGTGGCGAGCGACAGCACGATCCAGGCCGGCTCCGGCAGCAGACGGGAGAAGCGCGCCATCAGCAGCGAACCGATGACGAACCCGACCGAGGTGAGGCCCTCCTGGAGCCCGTACTCGAACTCGGTGGCGCCCAGGCCGCCCGGAGGTTCGGTGATCGAGAACGGCAGCAGCAGCACGTTCCACAGGCCGAACGCGACGAACATGAACGCGCCCACGATGAACAACGACCGGATGATCGGTGTCGTGAACAGCGTCACCATGCCGACCTTCAGGTTCGCGACGATGACCTTGACGCTGGCCTCGTCGTCGGGCACGGGCATCGTGTAGCGGCCCATCATCGCGATCAGGCCGGCGCAGATCAGGAACGACAGGGCATCCAGCAGGAACGCCCAGGTCAGGCCCACCGTGCTCGCGAGGAGGCCTGCGCCGGCGAACCCGATCGCCGTGGACCCGAACGACGCGATCGACAGGAATGCGTTGGCCGCCGTGAGCTCCTCATCGGTGGCCATCTCCGGGATGAGGCTCTCGTAGGCCGGATCGAAGAATTGCTTGACACCGGCGTTGAGGAGGATGAGCGCGTACAGCGCCACGATCGAATCCATCTCGACGGTGAGCGCGATGAAGCCCACGATCACGGACTGGATCAGGCAGGTCCAGACCATGATCTTCTTGCGGTCGTGCCGGTCGACGTACACGCCGGCCAGGAGCCC
This sequence comes from Candidatus Limnocylindrales bacterium, assembly GCA_046716225.1. Classification (GTDB taxonomy): domain Bacteria; phylum Chloroflexota; class Limnocylindria; order Limnocylindrales; family CSP1-4; genus SPCO01. The sequence goes on from JBKJXL010000289.1 coordinate 9,192, forward strand.
CACGATGAGGCTCGGGACAGCGGTCGCGATGAGGGTCAACCCCACGGCCAGCGCGGATCCGGTCTCGCGGTACACCCAGATCGCAGCGGCCAGGTCGGTCAGCGACGAACCGGCTGTCGAGATGAGCTGGGCGAGCCAGATGAGTCGGAAGTCGCGGCTGCGAAAGACCGCGAACATGGACGGGGCTGGGGCGGCCGCGACGGTCATCCATCCTCCTCGGCGCGTCGGACCTGGCCCCGTGCGCTTGGCCGAGTCTAGCCGGGCCCTGGCTCGACGGTGACGCCTTCACGCATCAGCAGATCACGTTTGATGACGAGGCGCTCCGCACGGCCGCCCCAGGCATCGCCGCCGTAGCCGCCCAACGTCCCGTCGGCGGCGATGACCCGATGGCACGGGATCAGCAAGGTGATCGGATTTCGACCCACGGCACCGCCGACCGCCCGGGCCGCGCCGCGTCGGCCGATCCGCCGGGCGACCTCGCCGTAGGAGGCCGTCGACCCGAGCGGGATGTCCCGGACTGCGGACAGCACCAGCCGATCCCAGTCGGGTCGGTCCCGCAGATCGATCGGCACGTCGTCCGGCGCCTCGCCGGAGAGCACGACCTCGACGCCTCGCATCGCGCGCTCCATGAGCGTCGCCTGCGGGCCGCCCGCGTCGTCGGCCACGTGTCCGATCGACCCGTGCAGACGGGCCTGGAGCGACGCCTCGAACTCGATCTCGGAGGTGAGCCAGGCCACCGCGACGACACCGTCGGGGCTGACTGCCAGGTGGATCGGGCTCCACGGGCCGGCCATGGTCGCGATCCAGGCGACGGGCTGGCCGGCGGCTCGACCGGACTCAGGCGTCGGTCACCCGCCGGAAGACCGCGACGGCGTTCTGGCCACCGAAGCCGAACCCGTCCACCGCGGCCGTCTCGACCTTCGCCCGGCGCGCCGTCAGCGGCACGTAGTCAAGATCGCATGCCGGGTCCGGCGTATGCAGGTTCGCGGTCGGCGGGATGACGCCGTCGCGGATGGCTCCGATCGCTGCGAGGGCACTGGCGATCCCCGCCGCGCCGACCAGGTGGCCGATCATCGACTTCGGGGAGCTGATCGCCACCTTGTAGGCATGCTCGCCGTAGGCCGCCTTGATCGCCCGGGTCTCGGTGACGTCGTTGAGGGCGGTCGCGGTGCCGTGGGCGACGATGTAGTCCACCTCGTCGGGCGCGATCTCGGAGTTGCGGAGTGCGGATGTCATGGCCCGGGTCTGGCCGCGGCCGGTCGGCTCGGGCGCGCTGATGTGGAACGCGTCGGCGGTCAACGCGCCGCCCAGGATCTCGGCCAGTGGCGTCGCGCCCCGCGAGAGCGCGTGTGCCAACGACTCCACGACGACCACGCCGGCGCCCTCGCCGAGGACGAATCCGTCGCGGGTGGCATCGAACGGGCGCGATGCGGTCTCGGGCGAGTCGTTGCGCTTCGACAACGCACCCATGTTCGACAGGGCCGCCACGCCCATCGGCACGATGGGCGCCTCCGACCCGCCCGCCAGCACGACGTCGCACTCCCCGGTCTTGATGAGTCGGAGCGCGTCGTGGAAGGCGATGACGGACGTCGCACAGGCGGCGACCTGGGTCATGACCGGCCCGGTGAGGCCGTATTCCATCGAGAGCATGCAGGCGCCCATCGAGCCCGACAACGCCGGCACCGCGAAGGGCGACACGAAGCGTGGGCCCTTGCCGTCGTGGATATGTGTCCCGTCGATGATCTCCTCGATCCCACCGCCGCCGGTGTTCATGACGACACCGACCCGATCGAGCTGGTCTGGCGACATCGCGGCGAAGTCGATACCGGAGTCGCGCACGGCCTCCTGGCCGGCACCGATGGCGAGGTGCACGAAGCGGCTCATCCGGCGGGCCATCTTCGCGTCCATCACGGCGCTCGGCTCGAAGCCGATGACCTCGGCCGCGATGTGGACCTCCTGGTCAGTCGAGTCGAAGCCCTGGATCGTGCGCGTGCCGGTCACGCCGGCCACCAGGTTCGCCCAGTAGGTCGGGAAGTCGTTCCCGTTGGGCATGACCGCACCGAGTCCTGTGATGACGGCGCGACGCGATGGATCCTGGGTGGGCACGGTCACCTCCGGGTCAGTGAGTGGTGGCTATCGTAGTCGTGCGGAGTTGGATCCGGGGCGTCTCGGTGCCTTGACGATCGCCGTCGGGCGATTCGTCGGTCCGTACGCTCCGCCCAGGAGATCGCCGTCGGGCGATTCCGGTAGAGCGTCAGTGAACGCCGGCATAAGTGGCGTGGATGGCCGTTCGTGGTTCGATGCGTGTGTGCCTTACTCGCTTCGCGATCAACCGACGCCGCTCGAGGACCTGATCCTGCACCTGGCCATCGAAGTCAAGGCCGCTCGCTTTGCTCAGTTCCAAACACAACGAGGACTCAGCGCGCGAGCCGGCGTCAGCCAGGCCACGTGGTCGATGGTCGAGAACGGCCTGGCCGAAGGGATCAGGCTCGAAACGCTCGCCAGGATCGCCAGAGTGCTCGGTTGCGACCTGGTGCTGCGTCGATGCGATCATGGTCAGGGAGCCGGACGCGTGCCACCGAATGGGCGAGTGCAACGGACGACGGGAGCTGCCAGGATCCCAGGCACGAGACGCCTGGAGCCCGGTCCAGACTGGGAGCCTCCGCAGAAATGGTAGCCGCCGTCCGTCGACCGGATCGCCCCTCCCGAATCGCCCGAGGGCGATCGTCAACACGACCCTGTCCAGAGCCCCGAGGTCCAGGGCCGTCCGTCGACCGGATCGCCCCTCCCGAATCGCCCGAGGGCGATCGTCAACACGGCTCTGCCTAGAGCCGCGAGGTGCGACCGTCAACACGACCTTGCCCAGCACCCAAGGTCAGTCGCCGTCGTAACGCTTGAAGATGATCGCGCCGTTGTGACCGCCCAGGCCGATGTTGTTCGAGAGGGCATAACGGATCGGCATCTCGACGGTCTCGGGCGTGACCCACAGGTCGCAATCCGGGTCGGGATCGCGGTAATTGATCGTGCCTGGGGCGGTCTGCTCGGCGACCGACATGACCGTCGCGAGCGCCTCGAAGGCGCCGGCCGCGCCCATGAGGTGCCCCGTCATCGACTTGGTGGCGCTGATGTAGACCGCGTGCTCCCCCCCGGTCGACCGCGGGCCGAAGACGCTGTGGATCGCCTCTGTCTCGCGCAGGTCGCCCAGTGGCGTGCTCGTGCCGTGCGGGTTGATCAGGTCCACCTCGTCGGCCGGGACGCCCCGGCGGTCGAGCGCCATCTGCATCGCGCGGGCCGAGCCGACGCCGGCTGCGATCGGCTGGACCATGTCCCACCCGTCGGCCGCCGAGCCATAGCCGATGACCTCACCGTAGATCGTCGCCCCGCGCGCCTTGGCGAACTCGAGGTCCTCCAGGAAGAGGGACGCGGCACCTTCGCCCAGGACGAACCCATTACGCGTCAGGTCGAACGGCCGCGATACGGTCTGCCCGGGCTCGCCGGGCCGCGGCAGCCCCATCCCGCGCATGTTCGAGAACCCGGCGTGGCCCACCTCGAGCAGCGGTGACTCGGCCGAGCCACTGATGACGGCGATGCAGTCGCCGCGTCGGATGGCCTCGGCGCCCTCGCCGATGTTGTGCGTGCCCGTGGCACAGGCCGACACGATGCAGACGTTGTGACCGATCGCGCCCGTCTCGATGGCGATCATGCCGGAGGCACTGTCGGTCAGGGCGTTCGCGATGAAGGTGGGCGCCACGCTGCGCGGACCCTTGTCGCGCAGGTTGTTGATGCTCTCGATCATGAGCGATTGGCCGCCTGCGCCCGAGCCGAACACGACGCCGACCTCCGTCCGGTTCTCGTCGGTCAATTCGAAGCCGGAGTCCGTCAGGGCTTGCTTCGCCGCCGCGACCGCGTACGCCATGGTGGACTCGCCACGGCGGGCGGCCTTGGCATCCATCCAGTCGGACGCCACGAAATCGTGGACCTCGCCACCCAGCTTGGCGTCGTACGGCGTCGTGTCGAACCGAGTCAGCGGGACCAGCCCGGAGACCCCGTTGACCAGGTTGGCCCAGACGGTCGCCACATCGTTGCCGACGGGGCTGACGACCCCGAGCCCGGTCACGACGACGCGCCGTTCGTAGTCAGGCTTCCTCACGTGGCGACTCCCTCCGATGCGAGTGCAAGCAGACGATCCATGGTCGCGGGATCGTCTGCGGCGATGGGCTCTGCATCCGGTGTGATCCGCTTGATCAGGCCGGTGAGGACCTTGCCGGGTCCCATCTCGACGAAGATCGCGACGCCGGCGGTCGACATGTGCTGCACGGCCCCGACCCAGTCCACGCCGGCAGTCAGGTGTTCGACGAGTTCTGCCCGGCAGCCGTCGGCCGTCGTGATCGGGCGCGCGTCCGCGTTCGCCAGCAGGGTGACCTGTGGATCACGGAACTCGATCGTCTCGAGGACGCGACGGAGGCCATCGGCGGCCTCGGCCATGAGCGGGGAGTGTGCTGCGACAGAGACCGGCAGGACGATCGCCCGCTTCGCGCCCAGTGTCCTGGCGAGGTCCGCCCCGGCTTCGATCGCGGCGCGTTCGCCCGACACGACGACCTGGCCCGGTGCGTTCCGGTTGGCCACGACGAACACGCCGTGGCGGCTCGCCCCCTCGATCAGTTCCGGGAGCCGCGCGTCGTCGAGGCCGATGAGCGCCGCCATCGCGCCGTCCCGACCCTGGCCCGACGCCTGCATCAGCCGTCCGCGTTCGCGGACCAGCCGAACGGCAACCGCGAGGTCGAGCGCGCCGGCTGCCACCATGGCCGTGTACTGGCCCATGGAATTCCCGGCCGCGAACACGGGCTGCGGTCGCTCCCGACCGGCGGCGTCGAAGCCCCCGCGGATCGACTCAAGGACGGCGATCGAGGCGGCCACGAGCGCGGGCTGGGCGTTCTCGGTCAGGTCGAGCTGATCGGCAGGCCCGTGCCAGGCGATGTCGCTGATTGGTGCGTCCAGGGCGGCGTCTGCCGTCTCGAAGACAGCGGCAGCCGCTGGAGACGCCGAGGCGAGGGCCTGCCCCATCCCGACCGACTGGGATCCCTGGCCAGGGAACACGAACGCGATCCGATGCACCTATGCAGGGTACGGTGGCGGACCCCGCGTGGTACCGATTCCCGTGCACGGTTGCATGCGTCTGGGCGGCGCATTACGCTTCGGGCGTGTCCGAACAGCGTCCGATCGCGCGCGCACCGCGACGTCCGGCCCCCGCCCGCGCTCTGGCCCGTCGATTCGAGGCGGACCTGTCCGCGCCGGTCCTGTCGGCCGGCAGTCGCCTGCAGAACGTCCGCCAGCTGGGCGAGCGTGTTGCGATGGGTCGCGCCCTGTGGCGTGAGCTGGTCATCGGGTTCGCCGGACAGCTCGGGGAGCTTCGACTGGGCTTCACGCAGCTCGCGGCGCTCTACGTCCTCGCCGATGGCAGCACGATGACCGTCGGTGAGCTGGCCGACGAGATCGGTCGGTCACCGTCGGCCACGAGCCGGCTCATCGACGGCCTCGTCCGGCGACGCCTCGTGGAGCGCCAGCAGGAGCCGGAGGACCGGCGTCAGAGGACGCTCCGCCTCACCCAGCGTGGCCGGGCCATCCTGCGCGTCGTCGATCGCGGCCGGGCGGATCAGTTCCTGGGTGCGGTCCGACCGCTGCCGGCCGGCGAACGGGCGATCGTGGCGATGGGCGTGGCCGCGCTTGCGACCCATGCGATCTCCCGCCGCGGACGCCTCATCAAGGCCCCCAACGAATAGGGTCGCGCCGGCGGCGGGGCCTCAGCCGCAGAACCGGCGGACCACGTCGTACAGGACGGGGAGGCCCCAGCGCAGGGCCGCGACGCTCACCCGCTCGTCCACCCCGTGGAACCGGTCGAGCAGCCGTTCGTCGGCCTCGAGTTTGAGGGGCGAGAAGCCGTAGGTCGGGACAGCGAGTGCGGCCGTGTACTTGGCATCCGTGGCGAACGGGACCATCACCGGCACGGGGACGCCATCAGGATCGTGCTCGCGGAGCACCGCCGCCATGACGTCGAACAGGGCGCCCTCCGCGGGAGCCTCGACAGGTTCGCCCCAGACGATCAGCTCGATCGCGCACGCGGCCATGAGTTCCACCCCGATCCGCTCGGCCAGGCGCGTCCGCATCATCGCCTCGGTCGTGCCGGGCAGCACGCGACAATCGACCTCGATGTCCGCATCGCCCGGGATGACGTTGTACTTGACGCCCGCGTGGACCACATCCGGGCTGATCGTGTCGCGCAGCAACGCGCGAAGGACGACCGTGTCACGTCGGTCGCACAGCCCGTCGAGGGTCGCCTGGGTCAGGGCCTCGTCACCCGCGGCGAGGGCCCGCGCCACCCGTGCGGCGTCGGCCGGCAGCGCGGCCGCGGCCGCCTCGAGGAATCGGGTCATGACCGGCGTCAGGCGCGTCGCCTCGGGAGTGGCGAGCCGGGAGATGATGGCGGCGGCCAGCACCGCGGCGTTGTCCTCGCGCGGCATGGACCCGTGCCCCCACGTGCCGCGGACGCGGATCCGGTAGGCGGCGTAGCCCTTCTCCGCGACCCCGATCGGGTAGAAGCGGGTCCCGGCGACCGTGGTCGAGACGGCACCGGACTCGTTGATGGCGCCCGCCGCAGCGATCCAGTCGGGCCGATTCGCGACGATCCAGGCGGCGCCTGCCCCTCCGCCCGCCTCCTCATCGGCCGTGCACGTGAAGAGGACGTCCCGGCGCAGCCCGGGAATCGGATCGCGCGCCGGGTCGAGGCCTGCGGCTCGAGCCTCGGCCGCCAGCAGCAGGACGACCGCCAGCTCCATCGCCACCAGGTTCTTCATGTCCACCGCGCCGCGGCCGTAGACGTAGCCGTCGGCCAGGTCCGCATCGAACGGGGCGTGGCTCCAGCGCTCCGGTGGCGCCGGGACGACATCGAGGTGGGACAGGAGCAGGAGCGGGTCCCCGCCGGTGCCGTCACCGCGCAAGCGGACGTGGACCGATCCACGACCGGGGACCGGCTCGACCACCGCCGGGAGCAGGCCGGCTCCCTCCAGGACGCGCCCCAGGTAGAGGGCTGCCTCGAGCTCGGCGGCCGGGCGGTCCGGTGCCGGTGGGTTGATCGACGGGATCCGGATGAGATCGCGCAGGTTCGAGACGAGCTCGTTGGTGGCCACGTCCCACTCCACGAGCCGCGTGGTCGCGGTCATCGAGTCGCCCCGGCGAGGGCGATGGCGATGCCGATGACGAACCCGGCGAGCACGATCGCGATGACCATGGACAGGAGGAGGCGCCCGTACTTGCGGTCCACCTCCAGGGCGTGCTGCGGATCCGGGTCCTCGCCGCCGACGATGTAGGGCTGGTCCAGCCCGCGTGCGCGAGCGAGCTCGGAACGCGGGGAGTCGTACAGGTCCGGACGCGGCGGGAGCGGGTCCGTCGGGCCCGATGGGTCGGTCATGTGTCCATCATGCCGCCGGTCGCCGGACCGCGCATCGCGGGTCGACGGTCACCCGGCGTCGCGCAGTGGGTCGGCGATCTCGCGCGCGGCAAAGTCCACCGCAGCCGGTCCGGCCGATGGCGGGATGCCGACGATCACGTGCGTGGCGCCCGCTTGCCGCGCCTCGAGGCCGGCCTCAAGCGCCAGGCGTCGGTGGGCGCTGGTCGTCCCGGCCGGAACCTGCGCGACGAGCGCGAATCCGCTGGGGTCCCGGCCGATCGCCGCCATCGCTGCCAGCAGGGCATCGCGGCGAACCCGGAACTACGTCATGTCGGTCGCGGACTTGTCCGGCAGCACGGCCGGCAGGAGCCAGCCGTCGGCGACCTCGGCCGCCAGGGCGATGCCGCGTCGCTTCTGGCCGCCCAGCCAGATCGGCGGACCGCCGACCCGGACAGTGGGCGGGTCGTTCGTCGCCCCGACCAGCGGCACGAACGGGTCGTCGCGAGTCACGCCGGACTCCGTGGCCGCCTCGGCCGAGAACAGCGCCCTGATCGTGCGGACGGCGGACTCGAACCGGTCGAACCGCTCGGGCATCGGCGGGAACGGGACCCCGAGCGGGACGTGTTCGGGCTCGAACCAGCCGGCTCCCAGCCCCAGGATGAACCGACCGCCCGTGACATGGTCCAGCACGGTGGCCGCCTTCGCCGTCACCGTCGCGTGCCTGAACGTCGCGGACAGGACGGCGTGCCCGAGCCAACGACCCGGCACGTGGTGGGCGAGCGCCGCCATCGCGGTGACCGCCTCCCAGCTGGCGCCGGCCCGGTCCTGCCCGATGTCGGTCAGGTGATCGTTCAGCCAGACGGACTCGAAGATGGGTTCCTCGCCGATCCGGGCCCACACGGCCTCCAGCGTGGCCCAGTCGACGGCCTGCGGCGAGGTCTTGATCCCGATGTGGAGCGGATCGGTCACCGGTGGTCAGCGTTGCCGCAGGTTGGCCGTCATCCGCGGCCCGGTCGTCACGGCCCCCGCCGAGGCGGACCCCACGAGCGCCGCGTATTTGGCCATCACGCCGCCGGTGTAGTTCGGCTCCGGCGCACGCCACGCCCGGGCACGACGGTCCAGCTCGTCGGTCGGGACATCGAGGTCCAGGGCCCGGCGGTCCACGTCGATGACGATCGTGTCGCCCTCGTGGACCAGGGCGATCGGCCCGCCCAGCGCCGCCTCCGGCGCGATGTGCCCGATCATCAGGCCGTGGGTGCCGCCGGAGAAGCGTCCATCCGTGATCAGCGCCACCGAGTCGCCGAGCCCCTCGCCGACGAGCGCCCCCGTGACGCTCAGCATCTCCTGCATCCCGGGCCCGCCGACCGGGCCCTCGTAGCGGATGACCACGACGTCGCCGGCCACGATCCTGCGGTCGCGGACCGCTGCGTAGCAGGCCGTCTCCGAATCGAACACGCGCGCCGGCCCGCGGTGCTCGCGGCGCTCGTGGCCGGCCAGCTTCACGACGCAACCGTCCGGTGCCAGCGTGCCGTGCAGGATGGCCAGCCCGCCGGTCGTCTTGATCGGATCGTCGATGGAGCGGACGACATCCTGACCGTCGACCGCCACGGCCGCCGCCCCGATCTCGGCGATCGTCCGCCCGTCTACTG
>JBKJXL010000290.1:0-3745 GCA_046716225.1 Candidatus Limnocylindrales bacterium
GCCTGGATCTGGACCTCGTGTGGGCGTCGTCGACCGACGGGACGGGCCTGGCGTCGACCGGATCCGACCCGATGCCCCCTGACGTCCGTGCGCTCGTGGAGGCCCGTTCGGCGGCTCGGGTCGCCCGCGATTGGCCGACGGCCGACGCCGCGAGGGACCGGCTGGCCGCGCTGGGCTGGGACGTCGTCGACGGGCCTGGCGGCTCGGTCGTCACGCCGAAGCCGCGCTGATCAACCCCGGGTGAGCAGGTCCCGCCGCCACCCGAACCGATCGATGATCCGGTAGAAGTTGCGCTTGCTCTGCCGATCCCGCTCGTCGTCCGGCAGGCTCGTGTAGGCGCGGTGCTCGTGACGCTCGATCGGCAGGCCGTCGATGCGGATCGCGCGGCGCGACGGTTCGCCTTCGCCCGCGTCGCGCAGGACCAGGCGCCACCAGATATCCAGGTTCCGATAGAACCGGAACCGCTCGTCGAGCGGGCCGCGGGTGGCCGCATCGTCGCGACGGAACGCCATGCAGTACCCCTCGACAGCGTCCACATCGCCCGCCGGCGCGTCCTCGAACGAGCGCAGGTCCGTCGAAGTGATGCCCCAGCCTCCGGCGACGGCGACCGTCGGATCGTCGAGGACAGCGATCAGCGGTGTGACGAAGTCACCCGTGGGCTCAAGGCTGGGATCCAGCAGGATGACGATCGGGCCGAAAGCCCGCCGCAGGCCGACATTCGTCGCCGCCGCGTGCCCGAGCCTGGCCGATGTCCAGACGACCTCGGTGGCGTGATCGGAGACGGACAGGTCCAGGGCCGCCGCCTGAGCCTCGGACGGCGCGTCCGCGACGATCACGACGGTGGTGCCAGCGACCGCGTGCGCCTGGAGCGCCGCGAGGGTCCGGGCAAGATCGTCCGGCCAGTCCGTTGCGATCAGCACGATCGTGGCCGCACCGACCGGCGCGTCGTCGAAGCGCGACGGGACGCTCGCACTCGAGCCGTAGCGGACGCGACCGCCGTCGACCTCGTCAGGCGGCGCGGCGGGCGTCAGCGCGAAGTCCGTGCCGCTGTCCCTGATCTTCCAGCCGGCCGCCTCGATCTCGGCGCGAAGGCGGTCCGCCTCCGCCCAGTCGCCGGCGGCCCGCGCCGCCGCCCGATCGTGCGCCGCATCCAGGATGGGCTGCGGGATGTGTCGACGAGTCATCGCCCGGATAGTCCGACAGGTGTCCAACCGCGTCAACAGGATGGAAGCGGGCTGGATCAACGCGTCCCGTCGCGTCCTTCGGCGCGGATCTCGGCGGATGATGGTGTCCGAGTATAGGTTGGCGAGCCCCGAACCTCAGCAGTGCCGCCGCCGCCCCGGTACATTGGCGGTTGGCCCCCAGTCGGACCCAGCGCAGCGGAGGACCGCCCCGATGACCACCCGGACCCTGCTCCTCGTCGGCACTCCCAAGGGCGCGTTCGTCCTCGAAAGCGACGCTGCGCGTGCGGACTGGTCGCTGCGCGGCCCGTCGTGTGAGGGCTGGCCGATCCACGACATGATCGTCGAGCCCGGCTCAGGAACGATCCTCGCCGCCGGCGGCAGTCCCTGGTACGGACCGGCGGTCTTCCGTAGCGAGGACCTGGGCGAGACCTGGACACACTCGTCGGTCGGATTGACGTACGGCGATGACGGCGAGGCGATCAAGACGATCTGGAACCTCGCGTCCGGGCCGGACGGGACGATCTATGCGGGGGTGGAGCCGGCCGGTCTGTTCCGCAGTGCCGATGGCGGCGTCACATGGACCCATGTCGAGGGCCTGCGCGACCACCCGACACGCCCGGGCTGGCAACCGGGCAACGGCGGCCTGATCCTGCATTCGATCGTCCCCCACCCCACTGATCCGGCCCGTCTGTGGGTCGGGATCTCGGCTGTCGGCGTGTTCGAGACACGCGACGGCGGAGCTTCCTGGGAGCCGCGCAACAGCGGCGTCAGGGCGGACTTCAACCCCGAGCCGAATCCCGTCACCGGCCAGTGCGTCCACAAGTTCGCCGCCGCCGCGGGCGAACCCGAGACGCTCTATCAGCAGAACCACTGCGGTGTCTACCGCAGCGACGATGGGGGCGTGCACTGGGATGAGATCACGCCAGGCCTCCCCGGCCAGTTCGGCTTCCCGTTGGTCACTCACCCGCGCGATCCCGATACGGCCTGGGTCATCCCGCTCAACGGCGACGACAAGGGCCGCTACATGCCCGATGCGAGCGCCGCGGTCTGGCGGACCAACGACCGTGGCGCCACCTGGCACCGGGCCGGCGGCGGGCTGCCCCAGGAGCACGCCTACTTCGGCGTCCTGCGCGAGGCGATGGCCCGCGACACCCTGGAGCCGGTCGGGGTCACCTTCGGCACGGGGACGGGGCAGCTCTGGAACAGCGCCGATGGCGGTGTCAGCTGGAACCTGGTGACCGCGGACCTGCCGGCGATCTGGTCGGTCGAGTCGGTGGTGCTCGGCGACTGACCGTCGCGCCATGGCCACCGTCCTGTTGCCCCGGTCGCTCCTGGCGCTGTTTCCCGGCGTGGAACGTCGTCACGAGGTCGGGTCAAGCACGGTCGGGTCGGCGATCGACGAGCTGGACCGCGTCGTCCCCGGGCTGCGTGATCGCCTGGTCCAGGCCGGCCCGCGACTGCGACCGCATATCAACGTCTTCGTGAACGGCGAGCCGGCTGGGCTGTCGACGGCCGTGACCGACACATCGATCGTCCACGTCATCCCGGCCGTGTCGGGCGGAGCCCAGAGGGCTCGTTGTGATCCACGAATAGGTCATTGACGGAGATTGCAGGTCCGAGCGCGGCAAGCCTCCAGTTGGATCGCCCGTGCACCAATGAACGACGCAGCGAACCGTGAGGCCGGCTCACGCGTCCATCGGCCTCGATCCGAGTCCATCTGACGGCCAAACCCTCGTTCGTTCGTCACATGGAACGGAGCCGATCCAACCCTGTGGCGAGGCGTCTCTGGCGTCGGCACGCGTCGAATCAGGGCTTGAGTTCGGTGGCAGTCGCGAGGATGTCGTCCGGACCGAGGTTCTCGAGCGTGTGCGGACCGGTCCCGTCGTTCCACGAGTGAGCGGGGATCGCGAAGTCCGGATCCTGGAGTCGGGTGTCGAACATGACCGCACCTTCAGCGTCACGTCGGACGAACTGGCTGCCGCTGGTGAAGATGAGCAGATGCGGCACGAGGTGCGTATGGAGCGGAGTCGTGTCGCCGGCGCGGATGACCGTCTCGACGACCCGGACCCGATCGTTCTCGAAGACGACCCGATGGTGATCCGGGGCCGCGATCGGCCCGTCGAGCGTGGGATCGGCGTTCCGCTCGTCCGTCATCACATCGGAGTCTACAGATGCATCGGCTCTGTGGCGGTCGTCGGGATGGATCGCCTCGGCCTCGTCTCCCCGTCCGGGGCGGATCCGGCGATCTTCGGCCCGATGGCACTCATCGGCGTCGCCCTCAACGGCCTCGGATGGGTCCTCGTCGGGTTCGACGTCGCGACGCGACGGCAGCCCATCCCGGTCCCGCCGCAGCAGGACTAGCAGCCCTGGTCCGACCGGCTACACTTGGCCGCCCGAGCCGCCGGGCGCCCCCCGACGCCGCCCGTCGTGCAGTCGACCCCGAGGAGGACCCAGACGTTGAGCAAGCGACAGGCCGCCGTCCGCCGCCTGCTTGCCGATCTCGGCCGGTCCGACACCCGAGGATCCGCGGTGCGACGGATCCGGTCGCGAGCCGCTCGCGT
>JBKJXL010000291.1:0-7941 GCA_046716225.1 Candidatus Limnocylindrales bacterium
GTGTCGCCGACGCTTCGAATGTGATTCTGGCCGAGCGTTACCGGACTCGAACCATCGTGACCCTCGATCGCCGCCACTTCGACGTCCTGCGACCGCTGAGTGGCGGTCGCTTCCGGATCCTCCCGTAAGGCTCTCGGCACCGAGCTAGGCCACGCAGAGGCTCTGACTGTGTTTCCCAGACACGTTCCTGACGACCAGATCGCGTCCCGCCTGCAGGCAGACTGGGGTCTCGGGCCGGTCTCGGCGACACCGCTGAGGGGCGGGATGAACTCGTGGACGTGGCTCGTGACCGACGGCACGACGCGGTGGGTCGCCAAATCCGTGCCGGCTGACACCGCTCGTCAATTCGAGGCCGGATTGCGCGTGGCTGCCACGGTCGAGGCCGCCGGCATCCCCGCCGGGGCTCCGGTGCCGCGCCCGGGTGGGCGACTGACCGCGGTCCAGGACGGTCGAACGATCGCACTGCTGACTTTCGTCGAGGGGGTCGGCCTGACCGGCGAGGACGATGACCAGCGGCGGCTCATCGGGACGATCCTCGCTCGAGCCCATGTGGCGCTCCGTAGATCGGACCTTCCAGCCGATGAGCGCTTTCACTGGCTGGAGGCAGACGCTGGACACCTCGGTCTTCGCCCGTGGCTCAGGCCCGCCATCGCCGACGCGATCGCGACCTGGGAGGGCCTGCCGCCCGAGTCGCTCACGTGGGGCCTGCTCCACAGCGACCCAGCCCCTGAGGCCTTCCTTGCGACCGAGGACGGCCGGTGCGGGTTGATCGATTGGGACCGCGCCCTCATGGGTCCGCTGATGTACGACCTGGCGTCAGCCGTGATGTACGTCGGCGGCCCCGCCCACGCCCGCGCCCTCATCGAGGCGTACGCGACCACCGGACTGCTTGGCCGTGTCGAGATCGAGCGGACGCTGCGACCGATGCTCCAGATGCGTTGGGCCGTGCAGGCGGACTACTTCGCCGGCCGCGTCGCATCGAATGACCTGACCGGGATCACCGATCCCGCCGAGAACGAGGACGGCCTCGAAGACGCTCGGAACGCGCTCGCCCCGATGACATCATGACTCCGATGGCCCTCGCCGCCCTGGTCGCGGTCCTCGTCCTGATCGTCCTGATCGGGTTCCAGCTCGCCCTCGCCCTTGGCGCGCCATTCGGTGACATGTCGTGGGGCGGCCAACACCCCGGCGTGCTGCCGCGACGCTTCCGGATCGTCAGCGCGGCCGCGGGACTCGTGGTCTACCCCCTGATCGTCGCCGTCATCCTGGCCTCGGCTGGCCTGATCGAGGCGACGTGGTTGCCGGTCACCGGGCCGGCGGCCATGTGGGCGCTCGCCGGGTTCTTCCTGCTCGGGGCGCTCGCGAACGGGATCTCGCGCTCCAGGCGGGAGCGGATCTGGGCCCCCGTCTCGTTGGTCGTCAGCCTCTGCTGTGTCGTCATCGCCCTCGGGGCGTGACGAGCGTCACGGCACGATCGTGAACGGGGCCTGGGCCACGGCGACCGGCCCATCGTCGAGCAGGTAGGCGGCGACGTAGTCCCCGGCCAGCAGCGGCCACTGCCCGCCGATCGACGACTGGTCCACGACGGCCGCCTCGGCATCCAGCCGGAGGGTGCCGTGGATCCACGCGCCGGTGTGCCGCCAGATGAGGTGGGCGTCCAATCGCCTCAGTCGTCCTCGTCAGCTGCCATGGAGCGTCCCAGCGACGCGGGAACCGGTCGGGGAGCATTGTCGTCCTTGGGCCATGACCACCCGAACGTCGCTCTTGCTCGCGCTCATCTCGATCGCCGTGCTCGTCGGCGCCTGTGCGAGTAGCGCCGCCCCAGCGTCGTCCACCCCTCCGTCTTCGCCGCCGTTCGAGGGCACCGTGGACACCCCCGAGGAAGCTGTCGCGGCGGTCGTCGCGTTCGATCCTCGCTTCGCGGGGATCACCCCGCTCCTGCCGGATGTCATCGGCCAGTCAAGCTGGTACACGGTCCAGGAGGCGTCAGGCGTCGGCGCCTACATCGTCGAGATCCAGGTCGGCTGGGGCGACTGCCAGGCCGGCTGCATCAACAAGCATGTGTGGACCTACGTGGTCCAGTCTGACGGCTCCGTCGCTCTCCAGTCCGAAAGTGGCGATCCCGTGCCCGGCGACGCCTGGCCGAAGCCCACGGACGGCGGCCTGACGGGGATCGCGGGGGTCGCGGTCGCTGGGCCGACATGCCCGGTCGAGACGGTCGGTGACCCGGCCTGCGCCCCGCGCCAGGTCGCGGGCGCCACGATCGTCGTGGTCGACGATGCCGGCGCGGAGGTCGGGACGGCGATCACGGGCGCCGATGGTGCGTTCTTCATCGCCGTTCCCGCGGGCTCCTACACCTTGACCGGAGCCCCCGTCGAGGGCCTGATGGGGACGCCAGACGCCACGTCGGTGACGGTCGCCGACGGCGCGACGACCCAGGTCCAGCTGAGCTATGACACCGGCATCCGGTAGAGCGATGCCGCCAGGTCGGCTCCCACGATGGCCGGATCAGATCGGTCCCGGGCCGGCTACCGGCCAGCTGCGGATCGCACCGTCCGGGGAGAGGTAGGACCCATCCGACAGCGGGCGCCAGTCATCGTCCGGATCGACGAAGTCCGCCTGCTCCCAGCCTTCGGCTCCAAGCACGAACGTACTCCCATCGGCCTGCGTCTCCAGCTCATCCTCCGCTCGTACGTCCCGGATCTCGAGTTCGTCCATCACGTCCTCCCACTGGCGAGCGACGACGGCGTCCCTGGTGATTCTGCGCCTCCGTGCAAGCGCGCGCGACCGACGCCACCGGCAGCCACGTACCATGGGCGGATGACGCTCCGGGTCGCCCTCGTCCAGCTGGATGCCACCGACGACGTGGAGGCCAATATCGCTCGGGCCGTCGCGCTTTCGGACGACGCCGCCGCGGCCGGAGCCCGGTTGGTCGCCCTGCCCGAGTACCTCCAGTTCCGCGGCCCGGACGCCGGGTTCCGCGCCTCTGCCCGGCCGGTCCCGGGTCCCCACACGGACGCGTTCGCAGCGGTGGCCCGGCGGCGCGACTCCTGGATCCTGGTCGGCAGCACCGCGGAGTCGTCCGGCGACCCGCAGCGGCCACATAACACGTCCACGCTCATCGCCCCGGACGGGTCGATCGCCGCGACGTATCGCAAGATCCACCTGTTCGACGTGTCGGTGGATGACGGCCCCGTGGACACCGAATCGGATCGGGTGACCGCCGGTGGCGCTCCGGTGGTCGCCGAGGTCGATGTGGTGTCTGTCGGCCTGTCCATCTGCTACGACCTGCGCTTCCCGGAGCTGTACCGGGCCCTGGCCCTGGCGGGCGCCAAGGTGCTGACCGTCCCGGCCAACTTCATGGAGCGGACCGGGCGGGACCACTGGGAAGTCCTGCTCCGAGCCCGCGCCATCGAGAACGGCGCGTACGTCCTGGCCCCCTCGCAGATCGGTGGGCCACCGCGCCTCCCGGCCTTCGGACGCTCGATGGTCATCGATCCGTGGGGGACGGTCGTCGCCCAGGCCCCGGACGCGGTCGGCATCGTGCACGCCGACCTTGACCTCGACCGAGTAGACGCTGTGCGCCGCCAGATCCCGGCCCTCGCTCACCGCCGGCCGGACGCGTACGGGGCTTGAGGGCTCACTGGTCGGGCGCTTCGCCCGGAAGGTCGATCGTGAACGAGGCCCCGACCCCCGGCTGAGCCGGTTCGAGCCGAAGGTCTCCGCCCATCGCGCGGCACAGCTCCCGAGAGACGTACAGACCCAGCCCGCTGCCCTCGTCCGGCCGGTTATCGGCGCCCCGGACGAACCGCCCGAAGAGCTGGGGCCGATCGACTTCGGCGACGCCGGGTCCCTGGTCCGTGATCCTCAGGCGGACCGTGGAGGTGGCCACGTCGACCGCGATGGTGGCCGCGACGGACTGCCCGCCGTACTTCACGGCGTTGTCCAGCAGTGCCCACAGGACCTGGTCGAGCTGGTCGGCATCGGCCACCGCGAGCCAACCGAGTGCGTCGTCGTCAAGCTCGAACGCCACGCCGTCCGTCCCCAGGGCTTCCCAGGCCTTGCGCGTCCGCGTCGCGAGCGACAGGACGTCCGCTCGAGGCCGCAGCGCCCCCGATTCGAGGCGCGAGACGGTCAATAACTGACGGACCATCCGTGACAGCCGCTCGGACTGTTCGGAGATGATGCCGAGCCGTCGGTCCGGTCGATCCTGGTCAAGCTGATCCGCGTAGGCTCGGATGCTCGTGAGTGGCGTCTGCAGGTTATGGCTGACGCCGCGCAGGAAGTCGTCCTTGGCGGCGTCGAGCTCCAGGAGCTGCGTGTTCTGAGCCTCGACCCGCTCGAACAGCTGGGCGTTTCGCACGCCGACCGCGACCTCGCTCGCGAACAGGTCCAGCAGGTCCTGGTCGGCTCGTTCCCAGCGTCGCGTGGCGGGTAGTCGGCCGAGCAGGACGCCGAGCTGGTCGGACCCGACATGGAGGGCCGCCCGCAACGTGCGTGTCTCGCCCGGGACGACCTCCTCCTCGGGCACGCTGGAGGGATCGCCGAGGATGATGACGGCATCGATCATCTCGAAAGCAGACCTGGCGTGGCCCGCCGCGCTGGCGACCAGCGTCTCGGCCCCGTCTCGCGGCTGGATCGTCCGGATCGCCGCCAGGATGTTGGCGAGTTCTCGATTGCGGCGCTCGAGGTCGCCCGCCAGCCGATTGTGGCTCTCGGCCAGGCGTGCCAGCTCGTCCTCGCCGGCGACCCGGATCGGTGTCGATAGGTCGCCGGTCGCAGCTCGATCGACCGACGCCGCGATGGACCGCAGAGGGGCCATCAGGTCTTCAGCCAGGAGGTACGACACGACGATCGCGAGGATGACGATCACGGCCATCGCGAACAGCAGTGCCAACGTGAGCAACCGATCGACGTTCGCGTCGGTGGCCGGATCCAGCACCGCCTGACCGATGAGGACGACGACCAGTCCGAACAGGACCAGCGGCAGCACCGCGACGCCGATCAGCGTGCCGGTCAGACGGGTCCGGAAGCTCAAACGGCCGGGCTCGATGCCCGGGTCATCCAAGGTCGTCGGACTCCATGGAGGCTGGCCGCTCGTCGTCCAGGGTGGACGGGACCAGCCGATACCCGACGCCGCGCACGGTCTCGAGGTGGATGGGTCGATTCGGGTCCAGCTCCACCTTCTGGCGGAGCCGTCGCATCGTCACCCAGACATAGGACGGGTCGGCGTCCTCCGTGTCGGCCCAGCCGCGCGACAGGAGCGCCTCGGTGGTCACGGTCTGTCCGAGGTTGGCGGCGAGGGCATACAGGAGTCGTGACTCGGTCGGCGTGAGTTGGACCGTGACGCCGCCGACCGTCGCCTGGCGGCGGTGGAGGTCCAGGGTTAGTGACGGCCCGAGGACGAGGCTCTGGCGCGGCACCTTGTCGCCGAGTCGTCGCAGGATGCGGTTGATGCGTGCCCGGAGTTCGGGGTAGTGGTAGGGCTTGGTGACGTAGTCCTCCGCGACCTCCTCGAGCAGATCGGCTTTCGAATCCCCGGCGTCGATCGCCGACAGGACGATGATCGGCAGATCCGCGCGCGACTTGATCTCGCGGGCCAGGGACAGGCCGTCCATCCGCGGCATCATCATGTCGATGATGAGTAGGTCCGGCCACGAGGTCTGCAGGCGCTTCAGCGCCTCGACGCCGTCCCGTGCCGTGACCGCGTCGTACCCGTCCGCCCGAAGCTGATCGGCCAGCAGGATCAGCAGGTTCGGGTCGTCGTCGACGATCAGGATGCGTGGCGCGACCATCCCGCTGGGGCCGCCGCTCAGCACTGCCGCCGTCCCATGCTCGAAGTATGGCGGCGCCGCTCTGGAGCTACCAGCCCGGACCGCCGCCCGCGCCGTCGTCGCTGTCGAGTTCGGCCGCTGCGATCATCCGCGCCCGGTTGACCAGCACGAACGGATATGACGTCAACACCCGATGGTCGGCCAGCGAACGAGCCGTGACGTCGGTCAACGGCACGAAGTGCGGATGGGTGGATTCGACGAAGGCGGACAGGTCCGTCTCGCCGAAGAGGTAGACCGAGCCCTCGAGGGCGTGGCCGTCGGTGAAGATGACGAACCGGCGCGTGCGGCGGTCGGCCAGGCTTCCGCCGACGCCGAGGTCGTCGAACGTCCCGCCGCCGCCGGTCCCGGGTTCGTGCAGGGGGGCGTCCGGTTCGGCGATGAAGCTGATGTCATCCTGGTTGACCATCAGGGTCGGCAACGGATCGCCGGTCGCGGTCCCGTCAGCGGTCAGGAGGCGGGCGTCGCGGACGCGGATGTACCCACTCGATGAGCTGATGAGGTCCGTCAGGCGCGGGAATCGGTTGAGCGAGATGACGCATCTGAGCCGCAGGTTCGTGCCCACGAGCTCGATGGTCGCGTCGCGCGGCTCCGGGTCGGGCTCCGGCGTGCCGAAGGTCTCGAAGGTGGTCGATGAGACGGGCGGCAGGTCATCCCAGGTCATCGTCCGATGATAGGTGCCGAGTTCGCCCCATGGAACCCCTGACCTTCGGCTCAGGGCGCCTTCGGATCCACGAAGCGACAGCGCGGACGCAACGGACACGCGGCGCAGTCCGGGCGTCGCGCATGGCAGACCTTGCGGCCGTGCTGGATGAGGTTCACGTGCGCCTCGTGCATCCCGTCGGGTTCGAGCAGCCCGAGGAAGAGGTCGTGCGCGTCATCGGCCGAGGTCTTCTTCGGGATCAGGCCGACACGAAGGGCGACGCGCTCGACGTGCCGGTCGACCGGCATGAGCGGCAGCCCGAACGAGAAGAGCAGCAGCACCGAGGCGGTCTTCTTGCCGATCCCGTCGATGGAGGTCAGCCACGCGCGGGCGTCCAGCGCGGACATCTCGCCGAGGAATTCCAGGGAATGGTCGCCGCGCTCCTCGCGGATCCGCGTGAGGGTGGCCTGGATCCGCGGCGCCTTCTGGTTCGCCAGACCGCCCGAGCGGATGACGTCGACGAGCTGGGGGATCGGGGCGTGCTCTACGGCGTCCCAGTCCGGTGCCGCGCCATCGGGCAGACCGACACCGCCCCAGCCTGCACCCGGGCTGTGGGCGCGGACCTCGCCGCCGGACGGGTACGCCTGACGGAGAGCCTCGAAGGCGACCTCGGCGTTCGTGTCGGCGCTGTTCTGGGTGAGGATCGTCAGGATGAGTTCGCTCGTGGGATCGAGGCGGCGCTCCCAGGCCGGACGGCCGTAGCGCACCGCCAGCTGGGTCACCACGAATGGGACGAGCCCCGGGCGGTTCCGCTCCAGGGTCCTGGCCCAGGTGCGCCCGGGGTTCGAGAAGCGTCGCTTCTTCGGTCGCTTGGGCTTCGGTTTCGCGCCTGGGAAGGGCTTGGTGGGATGAGATGGGATGGTGCCGACTGGCGCGTCGGTCACCAGATGGTCTCCACGTCGTACCGTCCGATCGCGGGATCGGCCGTCAGGATCGGCATGCCTTCGATCTGGGCCTGGGCCACGAGCATCCGATCGAACGGGTCGCCGTGGATCCGCGGCAGCGCACCGGCCCGGAGCGCGTGGCTCAGGTCGATGGGCATCAGCTCGAACCCGTGATGTCGCAATCGATCCGGGAGATACCGCTCGATGGCACCAGGGAGTTCCAGCCGTCCGCTACCGACCTTCACGGCAAGCTCCCACGCGGACGCCAGAGAGAACGCGACGTCGGTCGACGAGTCCATCAGGATGGCTCGTGCCCGATCCGAGATCCGCGCACCACGCTCAGAGGCCCACCAGACGAACACGTGGGTATCGATCAGCACCCTCAACGCAGCAACTCGCGCATGGGGTCTTCGGGATGCATGTAGTCCGGATCCCACTCCGGAAATGGCGCGTCGAAGTCACCATGGAAGATGATCTTGTCGTTGCCTGGCACGCGAGGCTTCGGGCGATCGTGGATCGCCGT
>JBKJXL010000292.1:0-3023 GCA_046716225.1 Candidatus Limnocylindrales bacterium
CGTCAGGCCCGCGTCGGTGATGGTCTTGATGCCACCGACGACCTCGTCGGAGCACGCAGAGCCGATGAGACCCACGAGGGTGCTGTCGGCTGCCAGCTTGGTGGCCGCGGTCGCGCCGCCCTCAGGGGTGCACAGGCCGTCTTCCTGCGTCAGCAGGATCTCGTGGCCCTTGAACGTGCCGAGGTCGTCGACGGCGATCTGGACGCCCTGCTTTGAGTCCTCACCTAGGGACCCATCGGCCCCGGACAGGACGCCCCAATAGGCGATGTGGACCGGCTCACCGGCCGGGATCTCGACGGTGCCGAGCGGATCATCGACGGGCGCCGTGCTCGGCGCCTCGCTGGCCGGAGCCACGCTGGCCCCGGTGCTCGGCGCGGTCGATGCCGCGGGTGTGCTGCACGCTGCGAACGCCAGGATGGCGACGGTCGCGAGCGCACTCGCCTTGTACAGTTTCATCCGATACTCCTCCAATGATCACCGGTCGAATCCATCCGGCCCCGGATCGGTCACGGTGACTCGATCGAACCCCCCGACGCCCATCCGTCCGGCGTGATCGTCCTCCCTCCGAGGGCGACGGCACGGTCCGGTCTGGTGCGTGACAGGTGGTATCGCGAGGTCCGTGGCGGGCGGCGCGAGATGGTCGCCGAAGCGATGCCGTATATTACCCATCGGCGATCCGATTGCAACAGAGTCGATGGCCGCACCCGTCAGCGCGTCGCGAGCGTCAGAACGCTCGCCGCCGACGAGGGGACCGCGGGCCTCGGCCGAACCTCGCTCGAACTCCGATCGAGGGAACGGACCGCCAGCCCTGCGAGGTACGACCCGTCGGCGTGGAATACCTGGTCCGAGCAGCCCGTGTCACGGACATCGACCGGATCGTCGCCCTGCGCGATGAAGGCGGTCGGATGGACCGTGGCGACAGCCCGCTCGATGCCGCGGATCTCCTCCGTCAGCTCGTTTACCTGCCGCAGGCGAGTGTCGTCGTCGCCGAGACGCAGCGGCATGTCGTCGGTGGGGCGGTCCTCGCCCTGCGACCGTCGGTCATCGCCGGCGGGTTCGTCGGGACCATCGACCTCCTGGTCGTGGATCCCGGACACGACGCCGATCGCGTCACCGAGGCCCTCGTGGAGGAGCTGCTTCGCTCGGCCAGCAACAAGGGCTGCTCCGTCGTCGAGACGGTCCAGCCGGACGATCCGATGGAGCGGACGCGCCTGCAACGACTGGGCTTCGGCGCAGCCGGACCCCGACTACAACGAAACGTGACCGCGGCGGGAGCCGCCGCGCGTCGCCCCTCATGACCGTTTCTCCGAGCAGCGTGATCGCGCCGGTCGGGCGGACCCCCTAGACCAAGGAGTACCAGTGTCCAAGAACGTCGCCGTCTTCGTTGACGTCGCGAACATCTTCTACGCGGCCAAGGCTGCCGGCGTGGACATCGACTACGTCACGTTGCTCAAGTCGGCCACGGCCGGCCGGGACCTCGTGCGCGCCTATGCCTATACGGGCCTTGACCCGGACAACGAGAACCAGCGCAACTTCCACGACTTCCTGCGCCGCAGCAACTACAAGGTCGTGAGCAAGGACATCCGCAAGTACGGCGACGGGAAGGTGAAGGCGAACCTCGACATCGAGCTCGTCGTCGACATGATGAAGACCGCTCGCAACCTGGACATCGCGATCGTCGTGTCCGGCGATGGCGACTTCGCGCCGGCCATCCGGGCCGTCCAGGAGCAGGGCGTCCGCGTCGAGGTGATCAGCTTCCGCGGCAACACCAGTTCTGATCTCATCGAGGTCGCTGACCTCTTCACCGACATCGTCCAGCTGGCCCGAGTCGAGAAGGGCTCACGGTCCGGGCGCCGCGTCTCGGACGACGGTGAGGACCTGTCGATGACTGAAGTGCCTGACAAGCAGACCGAGGGCACCGGCGCGGGTCGTGGGCGGGGTCGCGGACGCGGCCGCGGTCGGACCGGTGAGCCGGAGCCGGTCGCTGCCGCCGCCGGGTCCCGCACCCGAGGCGGTCGGACGCGCACCGGGACGGCCGTCGCCTCCGGCAACGGTGCTGCTGTGGTGGCCATGCCTGGTGAACGACTGGCGCGTGTCCCGGGCAGCCTGACCGAGGCCGACCTGGCCGCGGCCGAGGTGTTCACCCTGGACGATCTCGAGGACGCCGGGTCCGAAATCATCGGCACGTCCGATGAGTCACGCCCCGAGCGTGATGTGGAGTCCGAGGGCGAGGACGGCCAGCGTCGTCGTCGACGCCGGGGCGGTCGGGGCCGAGGCCGCGGACGCGGCCGTGCCGACGGGACAGACGGCGGATCACTCGATGCGGATCGTCCGGTGGTCGAGGCCGAGGCACGGCTGCTCGATGCGGTCGAGGCGCGAGTGCTCGATGCGGTCGAGGCAGACCTCGACGCCGGCGATGAGGACCTCGACGAGGACGAGATCGAGGTGGCTCCGCGCGGCCCACGCACGAACCCGTTCGGTTCCGTGTGGGACTCCCAGATCGGGACGCCGGCGGCATCGCCCGCGTCGGGCCAGGTTCCCATGGTGGACGACGAGGACTTCGACGAGCCGGAGATCCCCGAGTACCTGATCGCCGAGCAGAAGCGAGGCGCCGCACGTTCGGGCGGTGGCGGCGGTGGCGCCCGTGGACCGCGGGGCGGTCGCTCGGCGTACCGATCCGCCATGGAGCGCGAGCGCTACGGCGGCGGCAGCGGCAGCCGCAGTGGCGGCATCAACCGCTATCCGGATGTCAGCGCTCGAACCACGCCGGCGCACGATCAGGCTCAACGCACCGCCGGTGGAGGATTCGGTCGTCGCGACCAGGCGCCTGCCGCCCCGCGCAGCTCGGGGGAGTGGTCCGAGGTGCCGCCGGAGCTCGAAGAGCAGCTGCGCGCGCAGCTGGCCCAGGCCCCGGCCAAGGCCCCGGTCGCTCGGCCTGCCGTCGATGTCGCGCCGGCCGTCACCCCGGAGGCTGACCCCGCCGCGGCCAAGCCGAAGCGAGCGTCCACCCGCAAGCCGGCGGC
>JBKJXL010000293.1:0-3199 GCA_046716225.1 Candidatus Limnocylindrales bacterium
GGCGGTCTGTAAGCCGAGTTTTGTCCCACGGACCTTGCGGTGCCGCGGGGATGGCCATCCATCTGGGGCCGCCGGTCGCCCGACGGCTCATGCGGCCTACCCGAGGGCTGGGCAGCGCCCCTCTCCCCCGCCCGCGGTTTCCCGCGCGCGGGTTGCGCCCTCCTATTCGGCCTTGCTCCGGGTAGAGTTTGCCGCGTTTCACTCCGATCGAACGGCTTGCGCCATCGTTCGGCATCGTCACTGTGGCACTGGTCCTCGCCTCACGGCGGACGGGCGTTACCCGCTACCCTGCGCTTGCGGAGCTCGGACTTTCCTCACGCCCAACGGGTCGCCCCGCGAACGCGCGACCATCCGACCGCCTCGCTGACGATACGAGTCTACCGCGGTCGGTCTGAGCTGAACCGCTGCGAGTCTCCCGCCGCGTCACTACCAGGCGCGGATCCGGGATGGCCGAGCGTGGTGATCGCACGAAAGCCGCGATTCGCGCAGTCTGGTCAGCTAGACCATGAGGCGTTCATTCAAGATGCGCGCCTGACAGGCGCATGCGGCTGAGAGGCGCATGCGGCTGAGAGGCGCATCCGGACCTTGGAGGCGCCGGACCGGGTGGGCGCCGGCCTGGACCGCGGCCCTACTCGCCCGGGCGCCTCGTGACCGAGGCCGGACCGCCGGCCTGGGCGCGATCGATCGCCTCATTGGCCAATGCGTCCGCCACGGAGTTCTGGGCGCGCGGGACGTGCGCCGCGGTCCAGCGCTCGAAGCCGGCGAGGGTCTGGCGGCACGCCGTCCAGAGCGGGATGAGCTTCGCGTCCTTCACCCGCCAGCGGCCGGCAAGCTGCTCCACGATGAGCTTCGAGTCGAGCAGCAGGTGGACCTCGCGAGCGCCGAGTTCCGCGGCAAGCGCCAGCGCCCGGACGACACCGGTGTACTCGGCGACGTTGTTGGTCTGGACGCCCAGGTAGTCGGAGATCGAAGCGTCCGGGTGAGCGCGATGCTCGCGTGCGTCGGGTCGGTCCAGGTCGTACAGAGCGGCCCCGAGCGACGCCGGACCGGGGTTACCGCGCGCCGCGCCGTCGGTCCGGATGACGAACCCTCGCGACGCCCGGCGGACGGGACCGATCTCCGCGGGATCCGTGTCCAGCTCCGGGAAGAAGGTGTCGTTCAATCCGGCGCCTGGTTAGGCCCTGGCGCCTTGTCGGACCCCGGCGCCTTGTCGGACCCCGGCGCCTTGTCGGTCTCAAGCGCTGGCTCGGGCGGTGGGGGCGACCCCTGGAGCATCGGCAGTTCGACCCCGACGCTGGAGCTCGAACCGTCGCCGCGGAGCTTGCGCCAGGCCCACTGCAGGGGGTCGTAGTACTTGTCGGCAACGCGCTCCTTGAGCGGGATGATCGCGTTGTCGGTGATCTTGATGTGCTCGGGGCACACCTCGGTGCAGCACTTGGTGATATTGCAATAGCCGATGCCGCCGCTGTCTTTCAGAAATCCGCGCCGATCCGCCTGGTCGATCGGGTGCATCTCCAGGCCGGCCGCTCGGACGAGGAAGCGCGGTCCCATGAACGGCTTGTCGGTCTCGTGGTTGCGCAGGACGTGACAGACGTCCTGGCACAGGAAGCACTCGATGCATTTGCGGTATTCCTGGACCCGTTCGATGTCCTCCTGCTGCCACCGCCAGTCGTCCTGGGGCACCCCTTCGGGCGGCGTGAACGGCTGGATCGTCTTGTTGACCTCGTAGTTCCACGAGACATCCGTCACCAGGTCGCGGATGAGCGGGAAGGCACGCATGGGCTCGATAGTGATCGGCTCGTCCAGGTCGAAGTCGGACAGGCGCGTCTTGCAGGTCAGGCGCGGTCGACCATCCACCTCGGCGCTGCACGACCCGCACTTGGCGGCCTTGCAGTTCCAGCGGACCGCCAGGTCGGGTGCCTCGTGACCCTGGACCCAATGGAGAGCGTCGAGCACGACCATCCCCTCCTCGACCGGGACGTCGAAGTCATCGAAGTGGCCCTCCTCGCCAGGACTGCCCCGAAAGACCCGAAGTCGTGCGTCTGGCATGTCGATCCCTCTCGTGGTCAGTGATCGTTGCCGAGCAGGCCGCGAAGGTCGTCGGGCATCGTGGGAAGGGCGACGGTCGAGACGGTCATCACGCCATCGGCACCCTTGGCGACGACGCTGTTGCGGGTGCCCCAGGCGGCATCATCCGTCGCCGGGAAGTCGAGTCGGCTGTGAGCGCCTCGGCTCTCCGTCCGTTGCAGCGCGCTGCGGGCGATGGCCTCGGACACGGTGAGCGTGTTCTGGAGTTCGAAGACAAGGTTCCAACCGGGGTTGTATACGCGCCCGCCATCGACCTTCAGCGTGGCGATCCGACGGCGCAGGTCCGCCAACCGATCGATCGCCTCGACCAGGTCCGCCTCCTCGCGGAAGATCCCGACCAGGCTCTGCTTCGTCGCCTGGAGATCGCGCTGGACGGCGTACGGGTCCTCGCCGTCCGTCCGCTCGAGGGGCGTCGCCAGATCGCGCGTGGCCGTCTCGATCTGGAACGGGTCCATGTATGGCTCCATGGTCTGGGCCGCCGCATGGTCCGACGCGGCGGCACCCGTCCGCGCCCCGAAGACGAGCAGATCGGACAGCGAGTTGCCGCCAAGGCGGTTCGCACCATGCATGCCCCCGGCGACCTCGCCGGCTGCGAACAGGCCCGGCACGGCGGTCGCACCGGTCTCGGCGTCGACCCGGATGCCACCCATCACGTAGTGCGTCGTCGGACCGACCTCCATCGGTCCGACCGTGATGTCGACATCGGCGAGTTCCTTGAACTGCTCGTACATCGACGGCAGCTTGCGCCGCACGTGATCCGCCGGGAGGTAGCTGATGTCGAGGAAGACGCCGCCGTGGGGCGAGCCGCGCCCTTCCTTGACCTCGGTGTAGATCGCCCGGGCGACATTGTCCCGGGTGGACAGCTCGGGTGGCCGACGGGCGTCCGTCTCCCGGCCGGCCGACAGGGCGGTCACCCAGCGGGCAGCCTCCTCGTCGGTGGCGGCGTACTCGGCCCGACGGTCCTCCGGCAGATACGTCCACATGAACCGTTCCCCGGCCGCATTGCGCAGGATGCCGCCCTCGCCCCGGACGGCCTCTGTCACCAGCAGGCCGCGCACGCCGGGTGGCCAGACCATCCCCGTCGGGTGGAACTGCACGAACTCCATGTCGA
>JBKJXL010000294.1:0-3196 GCA_046716225.1 Candidatus Limnocylindrales bacterium
GTGCGCGCCTGCCTCCGCCGAAACCAGCCCGGGCCCTACCAGATCCAGGCGGCCATCAACGCGGTCCACGCCGACGCGGCGTCGTTCGAGGCGACCGACTGGAGCCAGATCCTGACGCTCTACGACCAGCTCCTGGCGATGACTCCCACGTCGGTCATCGCCCTGAATCGGGCCATCGCCGTGGCGGAGGTCCGAGGACCGCAGGCGGCACTCGATCTCGTCGACGAGATCGACCTCGACGACTACTACCTGCTTCACGCCACCAGGGCGGACCTGCTGGGCAGGCTGGGTCGCCACGAGGAAGCCGGTCGCGCCTACGCAGTGGCGGGGACGTTGGTGCCGAGCGAGGCCGAGCGAAAGTTCCTCATCGACCGCCTCGAAACCACACGGGCGCCGCACTGACCCTGAATCGGCGTGCTACAGTGAGCGAGTCGACCATATCTGCATAGATTTGGGTAGGTTTATGGCTCGTTCGACATCTCTGGACCCCGACTGGGTCGGGCTATCCGAGGCCAGTCGGGTCCTCGGTGTCTCCCCAGCGACCTTGCGGCGATGGAGTGACGCGGGGCGGGTCCGGGTCTTCACGACACCGGGCGGCCACCGCCGATTCTCCCGATCCTCCCTTGAACGGATCCTGCCCGCGGATCGATCGAGACGGCCGGTGATCGGCGGCGCGGGCCTTACGCCCAGCCGTATCGCCCGTCGGTATCGTCGTGCGAGTCGTGAAGCTGCGCCGGAGCTGCCGTGGGTCCTGACCCTGACCGACGACCAGCGGATCCTCTTCCGGGAGCGAGGACATGTGCTCGCGGCAAGCCTGCTCATGCACCTCGATGCGACCCAGCCGGAGAGCGCGCAGCGCCATCTGAGGTTCGCGTCCGTTTCGGCCGCCGAGTATGGCAACCTTGCGGCGACGCTCGGACTGTCCCTCAGCCAGACCGTGGAGGGGTTCCTGCGCTTCCGCGCTCCCTTCCACCAGGAGCTCGCGGTCGCCGCCCGCCGCAACGGCTTCGATGCCGCCGAAACGACCGACCTCCTGGTGACTGCCGAGCGAGCGATGGATCAACTGCTCGTGGCCACGATGACCGGCCACAGCATCGCCACGGGACGGGGCCGTCACGTCGACCCGGCCGGGCCCGGCGCGGGTGCGGATCCTCAGGCGTGAGCCCGATCCTGCGGCGCCCCATCGTCGCGCTTCTGGCGCACGCGCGAGACGTTCCGGCGGCCGATCGAGTGCAGTTCGCGTCGCGTCTCCACGGCGAACTCGCCGCTGGCACCTTCATCCTTGAGACGTGCCACCGGGTCGAGGCGTACGCGACGGTTGCCGATGGTCCCGAGCTCGGCCGACTGCGACAGGTCGTCCCGACGGGCGGGCGCGTGCTCGCGGGCCCTGACGCCGTGCGACATGCGGTCCGGGTGGCCGCGGGACGCGATTCGGTCGTCCTCGGCGAAGACCAGATCCTGCATCAGATCCGTGGATCGCTGGAAGCCGTGCATCGCGCGGGCACACTCGAACCCGAGATCGACCGGCTGTTCGGCCTGGCGCTTCAGGCTGGTCGCCGAGCCAGGTCATGGCGCTCCGCGCGGCAACGATCGCTAGCCGACGTCGCGCTGGAGCGGGTCGAACTTGCGGATGGCCCGATCCGGGGTCACGACGTCCTCGTCGTCGGCGCAGGACGGATGGGCGAGCTGGTGCACGCGCAGCCGTCGCGGCCGGCGCCCACGTCGCGGTCGCCAACCGCTCCATCGAGCACGCACGAACGGTCGCCGCCGCGACAGGAAGTCGGACCGTGGCGTTCGATCCGAGCGCGCGTGTCAGCCGGTACAGCGCGATCTTCGTGGCACTCGGAGGTCCCTGGACGATCCGGCCGTCGACCGCTCAAGCCATCACCGAGCGACGTCCGCTCATCGTCGACCTCTCGGTCCCGTCAGCGGTCGACCCGACGATCGCCGACACCCTCGGCGATCGGATGGTCACGGCCGACGACCTTGCGGTCATCACGGCGGCCGAGGCGCCCGTCGGCGAACCGCCGGATTCCCGCACCGATGACCTCGTCGAGCACACCGTCCAGCTCTTCCTTGACTGGCAGGCCCGAAGCGACTCGCGTGCCGCGGCCGACGCGTTGGTCCGTCGTGCCGACCGCGAGCGCGAGGCGGAGCTGGACGTGCTGTGGAGGAAGTTGCCGACGCTCGAACCTGAGGCACGGGCAGCGATCGAAGGGATGACGCGCCACCTGGCCGCGCGCTTGCTTCGACAGCCCCTGGAACGACTGGGCCGTGATTCGGACGGTTCGGAAGGACGGACCGTGCGCGACCTGTTCGCCCTGTGAGGACCGGTCGGATCGCGATCGGATCCCGAGGCAGCGCGCTCGCCCTGGCCCAGGCTCGGCTTGTGTGTTCGGCCCTCGAGCGGCAAGGCCGTCCGACGCGGCTCGTGATCCTCCAGACCGACGGGGATCGTCGAGCGCCAGACACCGCCTGGGGCGAGGGCGCGTTCGTCGCTGCCATCGAGCGCGCCTTGCTGGATCGAGTCGTGGACGTGGCGGTGCATAGCGCCAAGGATGTGCCGATCGAGCAGGACGAGCGGTTGCGGATCGCCGCTTACCTGCCACGCGCGGACCCGCGCGATGCCCTCGTCGTGCGGAGCGACGCCACCGAGCGGAGCCTCGCCGATCTCAAGCCAGGGACAAGAGTGGGCACCGACAGCCCGCGCCGCGCCGGGTTCATCCGCTCCCATCGGCCCGACCTGATCGTCCACCCCCTCCACGGCAACGTCGACACTCGTCTGGGACGTCTCGACGAGGGAGAGACCGACGCGCTGGTACTCGCGTGCGCCGGGCTCGATCGCCTGGACCTGGGCGGGCGGGTCGCCGAGCGGTTGGCGCCCGAGACTGTGCCACCGGCGCCGGGCCAGGGGGCGATCGCGGTCCAGATCCGGTGTGACGACGCCCGGATGCTCGGACTGGCCGCTGCCATCGATGATTCGCGGACACACGTCGCGGTCGAGGCCGAGCGGGCCTTCCTCGAGACTTCGGGCGGCGGTTGCCGGGCTCCGATCGGAGCCCTGGCCACGATCAGCGGGAGCGAACTCGATCTGATCGCCGGTCACGCGAGCCCGGATGGGTCGACGACCATCTTCGGACACCGCCGAGGCCGTATCGAGGATGGTCGACTGATCGCGGTCGAACTGGCACTGGAC
>JBKJXL010000295.1:0-4151 GCA_046716225.1 Candidatus Limnocylindrales bacterium
GATCACCTGACCCATACCCTGTCGGCGATCGCATCCCTGCACACGGAGACGCCCGACTTCGAGGGTCGCTATCGGATCGCCGAGCAGGCCATCTTCGAGGCCCTCGAGCGAACGCAGCGTCCTTCGGTGGCCGAGCTGGCTGGTCCGCCTGCCCGGGGCGGCGAGATCGGCCCGGCGATCGATGCACCGGTGGACACGAGCCTGGGCCGCGACCAGTACATCCGGGCGGTCGGGGCAGCCAAGGACGCCATCGCGGCCGGGGAGGCGATCCAGGTCGTCCTGGCGCGGCGCCAGTCGTTCGACCTGCCGACGGTCGCGACGACCGGCGCGACGCTCGACGGGATCACGCTCTACCGTGCCCTGCGCCGGGTGAACCCGAGTCCGTACCTGTTCTTCGTGCGAACGCCCTCGTTCGAGGTGGTCGGCGCGTCTCCCGAGCTCCTGCTCCAGGTCGAGGGCGACAAGCTGACGACCCACCCGATCGCCGGGACTCGACCGCGTGGCGCCGACGCCCGCGAGGACGCCCTCCTGTCCGAGCAGCTCCAGCGCGATCCGAAAGAGCGCGCCGAGCACGTGATGCTCGTGGATCTCGGTCGCAACGACCTCGGCCGGGTCGCCCGTGCCGGCACGGTCACCGTCTCCAAGTACATGGAGGTCGAGCGCTACAGCCACGTCCTCCACCTCGTGTCGCACGTGGAGGGCCGGCTCCGGCCGGAACTGGACGCGCTCGACGCTCTTCGCTCCGTGTTCCCGGCCGGGACACTCTCGGGCGCGCCGAAGATCCGCGCGATGCAATTGATCGCGGCCGCGGAAGGCGAGCGTCGCGGTCTGTACGGCGGCGCCGTCGGGTATCTCGGCTACGACGGCAACCTCGACACGGCGATCACGATCCGGAGTGCGGTCCTGCGCGAGGGCCAGGCGCATGTCCACACGGGTGCCGGGATCGTCGCGGGCTCCGTCCCGGAGCTCGAGTTCGAGGAGACCGAACACAAGGCGGCGGCCCTGCGCCGCGCCATCGAGCTGGCGGCCGGCGCGCCGGAGGGTGCACGCGCCGGTTCGACCGAGTCCAGCTCACAGCCTGAGCGCGCTCCGGCACCTGGGTCGTCGTCGTGATCCTGGTCGTCGACAACTACGATAGCTTCACGTTCAACCTGGTCCAGGCGCTCCAGGCCGCCGGGGCGGACGTCCGGGTCATCCGCAACGATGCGATCGACCGGGCCGGCGTGGAGCGACTCGCCGACGATCCGACGGCCGAGCTTCGAGGCATCGTCATCTCGCCCGGTCCCGGCGATCCGGACGATGCCGGCGTGTCCATGGACACGATCCTGGTCGCGGCCGACCGCGCGATCCCGCTGCTCGGCGTGTGCCTCGGCATGCAGTCGATGGCGCAGGCGTTCGGGGCCACGATCGTCCGTGCCCCGACGCTCGTCCACGGCGAGGCATCCGAAGTCACCCACGACGGGGCGGGCCTGCTCGAGGGGATGCCGCCGTCGTTCATGGCGGCGCGTTACCACTCGCTCTCGATCGATCCGGCCACCCTGCCCGTCGAGCTACGCGTGACCGCGATGAGCGAGTCGGACCGCGTGATCATGGGCATCCGGCACTTCTCGTTGCCGCTCGAGGGGGTCCAGTTCCACCCGGAGAGCGTGCTGACGCCGGAGGGCCCGCACCTGTTGGCCAACTTCCTGCGCCAGTCCGGTGAAGGAGACGCGTCGCGGCTCGATGGCGCGAGCGGCTCGTTCGCCACCGCTGGACTCGCCGAACCCGCGCCGCTCCCGTGAGCGAGCTCGTCAAGGCTGCTCTGGGGACGATCGTCGACGGGGGCACGCTGTCGATGGATGAGGCACGGGCCGCGATGGGCGAGGTCATGGACGGCGAGGCGACCCCCGCCCAGCTGTCCGCGCTGCTGATGGGCCTCCGGATGCGCGGTGAGACCGTCGACGAGCTGGCCGGGTTCGCCGCCGCGATGCGCGACCGCGTCGTCAGGGTGGAGGCGCCGGAGGGTGCCATCGACGTCGTCGGGACCGGGGGTGACGGCAGTGGCACGTTCAACATCTCCACGACGGCAGCGCTGGTGGCGGCGGCCGCCGGGATCCCCGTCGCCAAGCACGGCAACCGGGCGATCACGTCGAGGTCCGGGGCGGCCGACGTCCTCGATGCCCTCGGCGTGCGGATCGACCACGATGCGGCGTCGGCCGGGGCCTCGCTCCGGGCACTCGGCTTCGCGTTCCTCTTCGCCCCGAACTTCCATCCGGCGATGCGGCACGCCGGGCCGACGCGGCGGGAGATCGGCGTCCGCACGGCGTTCAACCTGCTTGGGCCGCTCACGAACCCGGCCGGGACGAGCCGCGGGGTGATCGGCGTCGGTGTCGCGGAGGTCGCCGATCGGGTCGCCCAGGTCGCCCAGCGGCTCGGCACGGAGCGCACATTCGTCATCCACGGGGCGGGCGTGGATGAACTGCCGCTGGACGGGACCGGGGTCATCCACGACGTGACGCCGGACGGCATCGAGTCGCGGGTCGTGCAGCCCGAGCGTCTCGGCCTCCGCTCCGCGCCCACGTCAAGGCTCGCGGGCGCCGGACCGGATGAGAACGCCCGAATGGTCGAGGCCGTCCTTCGGGGCGAGCCCGGCGTCCGTCGCGACGTGACCGTCCTGAACGCCGCAGCCGCGTTCCTCGTGGCCGGCAGCGTGGCGTCGTTGGAAGAAGGCATCGATCGCGCGGCGCTGACCATCGATGCAGGTCTCGCGATGGAGCTGCTCGCGGGATTGCGGGCCGAGCGCGTCGCCGCGGATGCCGCAGCCGCGCCGGCCGCCGAGTGACCGACGCCGTGACGGCCACCACCCGCGCGACGACCGCGTCTCGGTCGGTCGTCCACCAGATCGCCGAACGTCGCCGGGCGGACGTCAGGGCCGAGGTCAAGGCCACCAGCCTGGCCGCCCAGCTGGATGCCGCACTGGCGTCGCCCCGGCCACGCCCCGTGGTCGAGGCGCTCGCGGCGCCGGGCCTGCACCTCATCGCGGAGATCAAGCGGTCATCGCCGTCGGCCGGTCGGATCGCTGCCGCGGATGACGACATCGTCGCCCGTGCCCGCGCCTACGAAGCGGGCGGTGCCAGCGTCATCTCAGTGCTCTGTGAGCCGCACTGGTTTAGTGGATCGGTCGCGGACCTTCGAACGGTGCGCGCCGCGGTCAGCCTCCCCGTCCTCGCCAAGGAATTCGTGGTCGAGGCGATCCAGCTCCCGATGCTGCGCGCGGCCGGGGCGGACCTCGTCCTATTGCTCGCCAGCCTGCACGAGCCCGAGGCGCTGGCGCGTCTGGTCGAACTCGCACGCGAGATCGGTCTCGAACCGCTCGTCGAAGCCCACGAAGCCGCCGAGGTGGAGGCGGCAGTCGCGAGTGGGGCACGCATCGTCGGGTTGAACAACCGGGACCTGCGCACGCTTGCGGTCGACCCCGACATGGCATCATGCCTTCGGGAGCTCGTCCCGGATGATCGCCTGGTCGTCGCCGAGTCCGGCGTTCGCACATCGGCGCAGCTCGGGCGCTGGCGGGCGCAGGGCTTCGATGCCGCGCTGGTCGGCGAGGCCCTCGTGCGAACTGCGGATCCGGCGGCGACCGTCCGATCGTTCGTGGCCGCAGGCCGGGCGCCGGACGATCCCGCCAACGTCGCGCGACGGCCGTTCGTGAAGATCTGCGGCATCACGGACGCCGATAGCGCGCTTGCGGCCGTCCGTGCCGGAGCCGATGCGGTCGGGTTGAATCTGGTGCCCGGGACGCCACGCGCCCTGGCCGTTGTCGAGGCGGGCGACCTCGCACGACTCATCCGCGCGGCGGCTCCCCCGAGCGCCCGCCCGCGGATCGTGGCGATCACCGTGGACGCCGGACCCGCCGAGCTCGCGGCGATCTCGGCGGCGATCGATCCCGACGCGATCCAGCTGAACGGCCAGGAACCGATCTCGCGGGTCGGCGAGGTCGGGCGCGAGGTCTGGAAGGTCCTGCACCTGCCCGCAGACGTCCCGGCCGATCCGGCGCGCGTCGTCGGGGACGTCGTTTCGCGTGGCCGCGCATTGCTGGCGGCCAGGGCCACGCGGGTCCTGCTCGACACCGCCGGCGGACCACACCCGGGCGGGACGGGGACGCGAGCGTCGGT
>JBKJXL010000296.1:0-4399 GCA_046716225.1 Candidatus Limnocylindrales bacterium
GGTCCGAACGTTGCCCGTGACCCGGTCATCGAAGCGCATCCCGATGGCGATCAGCAGGTCCGCGCTCTGGATCGCTCGGTTGACGTGTTTCCAGCCGTGCATGCCCATGTAGCCGTAGGCCAGGGGATGCTCCTCGTCCATGACGCCGATCCCGAGCAGCGTCCAGGCCACCGGGATCTGGGTCTTCTCGGCGAAGGCGACCAGGTCGTCCCAGGCCTCGGCGTGGAGGACGCCGTGGCCGGCGAGGATGACCGGTCGTTTGGCGGCGGCGATCTCGGCCGCCGCCGTCTTGAGCTGCTTCGGGTGACCGTCCAGGTTCGGACGGAAGCCGGGCAGCCCCGCGACGACCTCGTCCTCGGTCGGATGTTGCGCCCGTGTCTCCTGCTGGAGGGCGTCCTTGGTGATGTCGATGTGGACCGGCCCCGGGCGGCCTGTACGGGCGATATGGAAGGCCTCGGCGACGACCCGTGGCAGGTCGTCTGCGTCTCGAACGAGGTAGTTGTGCTTGGTCATCGGCAACGTGATGCCGTTGATATCGATCTCCTGGAAGGCGTCCTTGCCGAGGAGGGCGGCTGGCACGTTCCCGGTGATCGCGACCATGGGCACGGAGTCCAGCAGGGCCGTGCCGATGCCGGTGACCAGGTTCGTGGCGCCCGGCCCCGACGTGCCCATGCACACGCCGACCCGGCCGGTGACCCGAGCGTAGCCGTCGGCGGCGTGGGCCCCGCCCTGCTCGTGGCGGACCAGCACGTGACGCAGTTCCGGGTAGTCGCCCAGGACGTCGTACAGCGGCAGGATCACGCCGCCCGGGTAGCTGAAGAACACGTCCACGCCCTGTCGCAGGAGGGCCTCGCACAGGACGTCCGCCCCGATGCGGGTCCGCTTGAGATCACGCGCCTCGTGGAGCATCCCCTTGCGGGCGCGCTCGACCGCGGCGGCCCCGGCCGATCCGTCGTTCGGCACGTGACTTCGTCTGGCGCGGTCGTCCTTGGCGATCGTCATCTGGGTGGAGCCTCCAGGAAGCCGGCCGTCTCGGTCGGGCATACAAAAGACCCTCGCCTCCCGGCGAGGGTCCCTTCGGTCTTCGGTGGTTCGAGTGCGCCTAGCGCTCGTTCCTCCGCGTTCCTCCGTTCTCCCGCCGGGAGCCGGTAATGAGCCCAAGAAGGCCATCAAGCCCCGGAAGCGAGCGAAGAATATCGAGGAGGGGTACGTCGGTGAGACCGGTCTGTCCGACAGGCAGATGCACCCGCCGTCCGTCCGTGGTGATCACGACGGCGACGTGGCGACGATCCTGTCGATCGAAACGACCCAATGTTGTCTCCCCTGAGGCGTCAGCACCCGACATCGTCGGGCGATGTCCGCGCAGTCTACAGCATGACCCACGATGCGCAACCCCCGGGGTGCCGGGGTGCGCTGAGAGCCGGTGATCGTGCACGTTCATCTCGAATGGTCCTGGCAGTACCGCGAACCTTGACCTGGCCGACATTGGCGCGGTCGGCCTGTCGCCGGCACCTCCTGGCGCGGCGTGCGCAGCACTGATCATGCGGCGCACGCACCATGTTCATTCCGAGGGCAACGACGGCGCGACCGGGGTTCCACTGGCGACCGTCCCTCGCTTTCTGGTCTCGATGACGCCCTGGTTGCACGAATCATGTGCTACCAGTCCGATATCGACCACAGATCGGGCTCCCGGCCCGGCGAGACCGCTGCCGAACGGCCCGGATGAACACCTTGCGTGCATGCGGGAACCTGTGCGCCCGGCCCAGACTCGACCGGTCATGCCGGCGAGACCAGTCGATTCCGGCTCCTCTGGTACGCTCCGAACATGACCACGCCGCGCACCATCGTCGACAAGATCTGGTCCGATCACGTCGTGACGCAGGACCCCGGCGCACCGGCCGTCCTGGCCATCGACCTGCACCTCGTGCACGAAGTGACCAGCCCGCAGGCATTCTCCGGGCTGCGCGCCCGCGGCATCGGTGTCCGTCGACCCGGCCAGACCGTGGCCACCGCGGATCACTCGATCCCCACCACGCCGCGAAGCCTGCCGATCCTCGACGCGATGGCCGCGGCGCAGATCACCCAGCTCGAGACCAACTGCGCCGAGTTCGGCATCCCGCTGCATGGGATCGGGTCGCCCAGCCAGGGCATCGTCCACGTCATCGGGCCGCAGCTTGGGCTCACCCAGCCGGGCATGACGATCGTCTGCGGCGACTCCCACACGAGCACGCATGGCGCGTTCGGGGCGCTCGCGTTCGGGATCGGGACGAGCGAGGTGGAGATGGTCCTCGCGACCCAGACCCTCCTCCAGCGCGACCCGAAGACCTATGAGGTCCGCGTGGACGGGACGCTCGCCCCGGGCGTCAGCGCCAAGGACATCATCCTGTCGCTGATCAGCCGGATCGGCATCGGTGGTGGCACGGGGCACGTCTTCGAATACAGCGGATCGGCCATCCGCGGGCTGACCATGGACCAGCGGATGACGATCTGCAACATGAGCATCGAAGGCGGCGCGCGGGCCGGCCTCATCGCTCCGGACGACACGACCTTCCAGTATCTGCACGGCCGGCCGAACGCGCCGGCGGGCGAAGCCTGGGACGCGGCCGTCGAGTCGTGGCGGCGCCTGCCATCGGACGACGGCGCGATGTACGACAAGGCCATCACGATCGATGCCGATACGCTCGAGCCGATGGTCACGTACGGCACGAACCCGGGGATGGGCATCCCGATCACCAGCGATGTCCCGTCACCGGACGACCAGGCGGACCCCGGCCAGCGCCGGGCACTCGAGCGGGCCCTGGAGTACATGGACCTGCGGCCCGGCCAGCCGATCCTCGGCCAGAAGGTCGACGTCGTGTTCGTCGGCAGCTGCACCAACGGCCGGATCAGCGACCTGCGCCTCGCCGCCGCCGTCCTCAAGGACCGCCACGTGGCCGATGGGGTCCGGCTGATGGTCGTTCCGGGCTC
The DNA here is from genome assembly GCA_046716225.1 of Candidatus Limnocylindrales bacterium. Classification (GTDB taxonomy): domain Bacteria; phylum Chloroflexota; class Limnocylindria; order Limnocylindrales; family CSP1-4; genus SPCO01. Next base: position 2,968 of record JBKJXL010000296.1, read on the forward strand.
GGACGAGGTGAAACGCGAAGCGGAGGCCGAGGGCCTGGCCGAGATCTTCAGGGCCGCCGGGGCCGAGTGGCGCGAGGCCGGCTGCTCCATGTGCATCGCCATGAACGGCGACCAGCTGTCGCCTGGCCAATACGCGGTGAGCACGAGCAATCGCAACTTCGAGGGCCGCCAGGGTAAGGGCGGCCGGACGTTCCTGGCGTCGCCCCTGACCGCAGCCGCCAGCGCCATCGCCGGGATGGTCGCAGACCCGCGGCGACTCCCGGGCATCGAGTCACTCGCCGCGGTCGGCGGCCGCTGACGTGGCCGAACCGTTCAGGATGTTCACGAGCCGGGCCGTCCCGCTCCCGGCCGAGAACGTGGACACGGACCAGATCGTCCCGGCCCGCTACCTCAAGGTGACCGACAAGAACGGCCTGACGGAGGCCCTCTTCCGGGATCGGCGATTCGAGGAGGACGGATCGCTCAAGGAGCCGCGCTTCGTACTGGACCGGCCGGAGATGGTCGGGCGCGCGATCCTGCTGGCCGGCGACAACTTCGGGGCCGGCTCGTCGCGTGAGCACGCGCCGTGGGCCCTGTCCGCCTGGGGCATCCGGGCGATCCTGTCCACGTCGTTCGCCGACATCTTCAAGAGCAACAGCCTCAAGAACGGCGTGCTGCCGATCGTGGTGGATGCCGCGACGCATGCCCGTCTGTTCCAGCTCCTCGCGGACGATCCGGATGCCGAGTTCACGATCGACCTCGCGGAACAGGGCGTCCTGCTGCCGGACGGGAGCACGATCGAGTTCGATATCGACCCGTTCGCCAAGCGGATGATCCTGGCCGGCACCGACGAGCTGGGCTACCTGCTCACGAAGGAGCCGGACATCGCCGCCTGGGAGACGCGCCACCCGGCTCGCATCGATTCGCGGGTGGGGGCGGCCTGAGCCCGTCACGGCCGTGGACCTGAACCCCGTCGATCTGATCGCCATCGGGCTGGTGATCCTGGCCGCCCTGCTCGGGTTCCGCTCCGGTGCGTTGCCGCAGATCGGCGGGTTGCTCGGCGCGGTCGGCGGTGGCGTGCTGGCCGTGCTGGCGTTGCCATGGTTCGAGGAGATCCTCCGCGATGTCGACCCGACGCTCCGCCCGCTCATCGTGCTGGGCGGCCTCCTGTTCGCGGTCGGGCTGGGTGAGACCGTCGGATCGGCGATCGGTCGGCGCATGGCGCACGCCCTCGGGACCGGTGTCGTCGGTGCCGCGGATCGGATCGCCGGCTCGATCGTCGGGATGGCCCAGGCGCTGCTCGTCATCTGGCTGGTCGGCAACATCGCGGCGATCGGACCGGTCCCCCGCCTGGCCGAACTGGCCGGTTCGTCGACCGCGGTCCGGGCCCTGACCGCCGTCCTGCCACCGGTGTCCGAGGTCGCCGGTGAATTCGGCGACCTGCTCGACGCCT
>JBKJXL010000297.1:0-3542 GCA_046716225.1 Candidatus Limnocylindrales bacterium
GTGGGTCGCGCCGTTCATCCCGGGTCGTGTCGGGGTGGTGGTCAAAGAGTCGCTCCGGGCTGCGGATCGGACCCGCTTCGAGGCGAGCGTCCGGGCCAAGGTGGAGGGCCTCGGTTCGGAGCTGGTCGCCATCGACTACGTCCCCGACACCGTCGAGGCGGTGGAGGCGTCCCTCGCGACGTTCACCCAGCCGCCGGACTCGGTCGAACTGATCCTGACGGCCGGCGGCGCCAGCACGGACCCCGCCGACGCCTACTACGTGGCGATCACCCGCCTCGGCGGGCGCATGGTGCGGCGCGGGGTGCCGGCCCATCCGGGTTCGATGCTGTGGCTGGCCCGGATCGGGCGGACCGCCATCATAGGCCTGCCGACCTGTGGCGCGTACTCGAAGGCGACAGCGGCTGATCTCTTGTTGCCGCGGCTGCTGTCAGGCGAACCGGCCTCGGAGCGAACGGTCGCGAAGCTGGGGTATGGCGGGATCCTGACCCGCAGCCAGCGGTTCCGCTTCCCGCCGTACGCGCGCGAACTGGACGCGCCGGATGGCTGATAGATTCCCCCGATGACCGACCGTGACACCCGGCCCGCCGGGACCCGCTCCATCGAGGCGCTGACCGACGAGTTCCGCGACCGCGACTACATCACGGACCGGTCGCTTGCGACGGCCGTCTTCCTGGCCCTCGAGCTCGGTCGCCCGCTGCTTCTCGAAGGCGAGGCCGGTGTCGGCAAGACCGAGCTGGCCAAGGTGCTCGCCGCGAGCTTGGGCGCTCCACTCATCCGGCTCCAGTGCTACGAGGGCCTGGACGTCAACACGGCCGTCTACGAGTGGAACTACCCGCGCCAGATGCTGGAGATCCGACTACTGGAAGCCCGCGGCGAGGCGGAACAAGCCACGGCGCACGACATCTTCGGTCCGGACTTCCTCATCCGGCGACCGCTCCTCCAGGCGCTCGAATCCACCGATGGCGTCGCGCCGGTCCTGCTCATCGACGAGATCGACCGGGCGGACGAGGAGTTCGAGGCGTACCTGCTGGAGATCCTGTCCGACTTCCAGGTGACCGTCCCGGAGATCGGCACCATCAAGGCCGAGCTGCCGCCGCGGGTGATCCTCACCTCGAATCGGACCCGCGAAGTCCACGACGCCCTGAAGCGACGCTGCCTGTATCACTGGATCGACTATCCGACCGCCCAGAAGGAATACGAGATCGTCCTGGCCCGCGTGCCCGAGGCGCCCGAGCGCCTGGCTCGCGACGTCGTGGGCTTCGTCCACCGGCTCCGTGACGCCGATCTCACGAAGGTCCCTGGCATCGCCGAGACGCTCGACTGGGCGGCGGCGCTCCTGTCCCTCGGCGCCCGCGACTTGACCCCGGAGCTCGTCGACGAGACCCTGGGCGTCGTCCTCAAATACGAGGAGGACATCCGCCAGGTCAAGGGCGAGCAAGCCAGGCGCTACCTGGCGGAGGCCGCCGCCGGCGGTTGAGCGACGTCCCTTGACGATGTAGCCACATGAGGCTACATTCCCGGCCATGGAAACCGTCGGGATCCGCGAGCTCAAGGATCACCTGAGCAAGTACGTCCGCCAGGTCGAGGCAGGCGACACCGTGATCGTCACGGATCGTGGGCGGGTCGTGGCCGAGCTGGTGCCGCCCGGGTTCGCCGATCGCCGACGTCCGGACATCCACCCCGGGCTGCTGGAGATGGAGCGAAAGGGCCAGATCCGGCTCGCGACTCGGCCGAACGACCCATCGCTCTACCAGAAGATGCCCCATGTGGACCTGGGTGGCGAGACCATCGAGGACATCCTGGACTACCTCCGTGGAGATCGGTGAACCTCTACGCCGAAACGAGTGCCGTCCTCGCATGGCTGTTCGATGAGGCGGGATCTTCGGCCGGGATGCGTAGCCTCGCGGACGCGAACCTGATCGTGACGTCGACACTCACATTGGTCGAGTCCGATCGGGCAATCCTGCGTTCGGTCGCCCTCGAGCAACGATCGAAGGACGGAGCAGGTCGGCTCCAGGCGATCCTGGCCGAGGTCGCGGCGGGATGGAGCCTCCAGCCGGTCGGTCCCGACATCGCCGACCGCGCCCGAGCGTCCTTTCCGGACGATCGAATCCGATCCCTCGACGCCATCCACCTGGCCAGCGCGCTGACCGCGCGGTCGATGATCGCTGATCTCGAGGTCCTCAGCCTGGACGACCGGTTCCGCCGAAACGCAGCCGCGCTCGGGTTTCGCGTCCTGCCGGAGTAATCCCGCCGACGTCCGGGTGTCGGTCGTGGCACAGTCTGCACATGCCGGTGCATGAAGACTCTGCGATCGTCCAGGCCCCGTGGGGGCCGCAGGTGGACGGGCGCCGTCTTCTCGGCGAGGCGGTCGGGTTCGCCCGAGCACTCCGGGCAGCACGGCTGTCGATCGACCTTGGCGCATCGGTCGACTTCGCCCGAGCGCTCACGCTCGTGGACATCGGCGATCGGGTGCAGGTCCACGGGGCCGGGGCCGCGATCTTCGTCCGGCGCCGCGATGACCGGGCCACCTACGACCAGGTGTTCGATCGCTGGTGGCGCCGGCGTGGTTCCCGGGTCGGGGCGGACTTCCAGGCCCCGCCGCTCCGCCGCCAGGACGATGCCGACCAGCTCGAACCGGACCAGGCCGGGACCTCGCAGCCGGAGGCCGGTGACGAGTCCCAGGCCGCCAGGCCGGAGGAGCGCGGCATCCCCATCCCGAGCGAAGGCGAGGACGCGTCAAGCGAGGAGTCGCCGATCGAAGGCGTCGTCATCGCGCCCGACGCGTACTCGCAGGGCGAGGTCCTGCGCCACCGCGAGTTCGACCGGATGACGCCAGCCGAGCTGCGTGAAGCCGAGCGCCTGGTCGACCTGCTCGTCCCTCGCCTGGAACGGCGGCGGACCCGGCGCTACGAGCTCCACAGCCACGGTCGCCGTCTCGCGCCGCGGGCGATGTTCCGGCGCAACCTGGGGACCGGCGGCCAGCTCATGTCGTGGGTCTGGCGACGTCCGATCAAGGAGCCGCGCTCACTCGTCGTCCTGTGCGACATCTCGGGGTCCATGGAGCGCCACTCGCGGCTGCTGCTGCGGTTCGTCCAGGCGTTGTCGGCGGCCTCGGAGGTCCGGACGGAGTCGTTCGTGTTCGGGACGCGGCTGACCCGGGTGACGCGACTCCTGCGTGACCGGGACCGCGACCGGGCGCTGGCCCGCGTGTCCGAATCGGTCAACGATTGGGCCGGTGGAACGCGCATCGGCGAGTCGTTCCGCACGTTCAACCAGCGCTGGGCGCGTCGCTCGCTGCGCACGTCCGGGGTCGTGATCGTCGTGTCGGATGGCTGGGATCGCGGCGACCCAGCGCTGGTCGCGACCGAGACCGCCCGACTGCGCCGCAACTGCCACCGCCTCGTCTGGCTGAACCCGCTCGCGGGCACGGCCGGCTACCAGCCACTCGCCGGCGGGATGCGAGCCGCCTATCCGTACATCGACGACTTCCTGCCGGCCGGCACGGTCGCCAGCCTCGAACGGCTCGGCGAGATCCTGGG
>JBKJXL010000298.1:0-9561 GCA_046716225.1 Candidatus Limnocylindrales bacterium
GTCCATGTCCGATCCGAACGGGTCGATCCGCCACTTCTACGCCGACTGGACACAGTACCGTTCGCGGCTCGTCGACGCGGTGCGGGACCTGACCGACGAGCAGCTCGCGATCGCCGCCGGTCCGGACCACGACCCGATCTGGGCGCTGGCGGCCCACTGCGCCGGCGCCCGCGTCTACTGGTTGTGTGGCGTCCTGGGCGAGCCTGGGGCCGACTCCACCCCCTTTCCCGATCCGTTGTCCGGGTTCGGCTGGGAGGACGAGCCGGACCATCCTCGGTCCGCGGCGGAGTTGGTCGTCGCACTCGAGACGACGAGTGCCATCATCGATCGCTGCCTCGACACGTGGACCGCGGACATCCTGGAGGTCGAGGTCGAGCGCCTGTACCGCGACGTCCGGTCGGTGCATACCCGCCGGTCGGTCCTGTTACGGCTCCTGAGCCACGACGCGTTCCACAGCGGCGAGATCTCGCAGCTCCTGGGCGCCAGCGGGCTGCCGGCGATCGATCTCTGGGCGCGCAGAGCTACGTGAAGGCACGCCCGCCGAGCTGATCGGTCCGGAGCTAGCCTTCGGTCGCCTGGGCCGTCGCGACACCGCCGATGATGTCGGCCAGGTCCTGGGGTCGAGACCACATCGGCCAGTGGCTGGTCGGCAGGTCGACCCAGCTGACGTGGCGTAGCTCGCCGAGGCCGGCCAGGAACGCCCACTCGGGATGTTCGCGGGCGTACGTCTGGTAGGCCTCTGACGTGAACCCGGTGGCGACGATCGTCGCCGGGATGTCATTGCGGGCGTCGTTCGTGAACTCATGGCCCTCGCGAAGGAGGCTCGCCGGGACCGGGACGGCACGCTCGCGCAACCTGGTGAGCTGGGCCTCGCTCAGACCGTCAAGGTTCTCCTCTTCCTGGATCTCCGCCCACACCATCGGCTTCTCGTCGCCTTCGAAGTCGGGGTCGAGCGCGCCCTTCCCGGGCGCGGTGTCAACGTAGACCATCGCGGCGATCCGATCGGGGACCCGGTCGGCCGCGGCGTAGCCCGAGAACCCAGTCGCGCTGTGCACGACGAGCACGACCGGAATCGGCTTCGAACCGACGGCGTCCACGATGGCATCCACGTGATCGGCGAAGGAGATCGCCGAGCGATCGGCATCGACCGACTCGAGACCCGGCAACGTGATCGCCGTGACGTCATGGCCGTCGGCGCGCAGGATGCCCGCAACCTCGTCCCAGGCCCATGCGCCGAGCCAGAACCCAGGCACGAGGATGATCGGCGGGGTATGCACCGGGCTAGCGCGGTCCGGCCGTGAACCCGAGCGTGCCGCCGTACTCGCCCTGGACGTCCGCACCCAGGACGTCGCGATACCACCGCATCGAACGCTCCAGATCTGCCACGACGAACAGCCGCGTCAGGGTCATCTCGGACGTAGGGAATCCCATCGGTCGGAGACTAGCAGGCAGGCCGTCTCCGGGCCGCTACAGATACCCCTCGGGGACCGGTCCGATGACCTCCATGCCGTGGCGTCGAGCGATGTCGTCAAGTCCGCCCGCATCGACCTCGTCGGCCGCGACCGCTGCGCTGAGATCGTCGAAGTACCCGACCATAGCCGCCGGTGTGTACAGATTGAGCTTGCGGCTCGGCACGCCCCCGACCCGAAAGCCGTGCCGGATACCAGACGGGATGAAGATGAACGACCCCGCCGGACAGATGTGCGCCTCGGCCTCGATGAAGATGCGGTACTCGCCTTCCAACACATAGAACGCCTCCGCGGCGTCGCGATGGATGTGCATCGGAGGCCCGAAGTTCGGCGGCTCGGCCGCCTCGAGCAGGGCGAACGCCCCGCCGGTCGTCTCGGCGGATGCCTTGAGCGACATCGCGAAGTTCCCGAGGTCGATCGACCGACCGTCACCGGGTCGAAGGACGAACGCCGTATCGCCTGAGGTCATCGCATCGGTCCTGGTGTGGAGCCGTGACCGCCCCTGGCGCGGGTCGATGGCACGACACCGGCAGTTTCGACGGCCGAGGCTGACGGCACAAGCCATCATTGACGCTCGCCAGCCCCAGACCGCACGATGCGCGGGACCTGCGGCGGCATCGAATCGGGAGGGTTCATCGGTGGCGGACCTGGCGACCGAGCGTGACATCGTGACCATCCCGAAGGTGGAGCTGCACATCCATCTCAACGGATCGATCACCGAGGCGACGGCCTCCACGCTCGCGCGACGTCACGGGGCGGATCCGGACGAGGCGCTCGGCCTGGTCGACGGCCGATACCCAGGCCCGTGGCCCGACTTCCAGGGGTTCCTTGACACGTACCTTGCCGCGAACCAGTTCGTCCAGACCCCGGACGACCTCGAGTTCGTCGCCGCCGAGTTCGCGCGCAGCCAGGCCGCCCAGCACATCGTCTACTCGGAGGCGATCTTCACCGCGATGATCCTGGTCCGGAACGGCCTCGAGCCGAGGGCGATGTGGGCAGCACTCCGGCGCGGCCTAACGTCTGGTGGCCCCCAGATCCGGATCGCGATCGTCGTCGATATCATGCGCGACCTCGGCCGGGCCGAGGCCGACGCGACCCTCCGCCTTGTCGAGGATGCCGATGCCCCGATCGTCGGCCTGTGCCTGACAGGTGTCGAGGGCACGGTACCGATCGTGGAGTTCGTCCCGTTCCGGGCGGCCGCGCTGCGCCTCGGCCTCGGGTTCGAGGTGCATGCCGGTGAGATGGGTCCGCCAGAGAGCATCGTCGAATCGCTCGACGTTCTGCAGGCGGACCGGATCGGACACGGGGTGGCGGCCATCCGCGACCCTGCCCTGCTCGAACGGATCGTCAGGGACCAGGTGGTCCTCGACGTCTGTCCGTCGTCGAACGTTTGCGTCGGCCTGTATCCGAGCCTCGAGACTCATCCGGCGGCCGCGTTCTGGCGCGCGGGCGTGAACATGACGATCTCGAGCGACGATCCGCCGTTCTTTGGCACGACGCTGACCGACGAGCTTCGGCACCTCGTCCGGATCGCGGGACTCACGAGGGACGACCTGGCCGAACTACAACGCCGGGCGGCGCGCGCCTCGTTCGCGACAGCCGACACGAAGATCGAGCTGCTCGCCACGATCGACGCCTGGGCATCGAACTCCTGAACGCCGGGACGCCACGCCGGATCGCCCAGATCGGGTTCGTCGGCCTGGCCACCGGGGTCCTCACCCAGTTCGGACAGAGCATCCTGCCGGACGGCTGGAGCCAGGTGGCCAACGCCATCTCGCCCTGGCTGTTCGTCGCGTTCCTCGTGGGATCGCGGATGCCCGATCGTCGCTGGGCCGCCGGCGCCGGCACCGCGACGCTCGCCCTTGCGATGGTCGGCTATTACTCGATGACCGAGCTGCGGTACGGCATCGGGGGCGGGACGAGTTCGCTCGTCTTCTGGGGCGTCGGCGCGATCGTCGGCGGTCCGGTCTTCGGGATCGCTGGACTCACCTGGCGCGTCGGCCCGGCGCGGCAACGGGCGATCGCCATCGGGCTCGTGGCGGCGGTCGCCATCGCCGAGGGGGTCTACAACGCGGTCGTCCTCTCGAGACCGACGATCGGGGCTGGGTTCGTCATCGCCGGACTGCTCGCCCCACTGATGCTGGGTCGTTCCAGGGATGACCGCTTGTGGGCCTACGTCGCCACGCTCCCGGCTCTCGCCCTCGGCGCGGCCGGCTACGTCGTGTTCCTGGCGCTCTACAGCCTGATCACCGGGGTGTGAGCCGCCGGCGGCGTACCATCGGCCACCTGGAGCGGCGTCGAGCCGGCGCGTCCGGGCCAGGGAGGCGACCATGGCCAAGCCAAGACGAGGCTCCGATCGCGCGTCGGGTCGCTCGCACGACCCCGCCGAACCCACGCGGGCGCCTGATGAGTCCGGCGGATTCCTCCAGCAGATCGGGCTGGCGGAGACCGGCAGCGGCCTGTCCCACGGACCGACGGCGATCGTGGTCGCGCTGCTCGCGGCACTGATCGTCTTCCCGATCGGTCGCCTCATCCGAGCGCTCCGGGGCCGCGGCTAAGGAACTGCAACACGTCCGTCGCATCACAGTGCGCACCCGTCGCGCGTCACGAACCGGGTATCTGCGGCATCCTTGGGTGGTCGACATACCAGCCTCAGGAGTCCGTCCCACTTGTCGTCCGCACGTCCGCACGCTACTGACCGCCCGCGTCGGGGCGGTCCCCGCACCAGCCCCACGACCGCCGGTTGGCTGGGCGTCATCGCGTTCGTCTTCCTGACGGGGCTCGGCGCGATCGGGGCCTTCGCCACGGTGAGCGGCTATGCCTACCTCGCCTCGGACCTCGAGAGCCCGGCGAAGCTCACGGAGATCCCGCTCCAGGAGCAGTCGATCATCTATGACCGCACCGGCGCGGTCGAACTCGCCCGCTTCGGCGAGAGCCGGCGCGAACTGGTGACGTTCGAGCAGATCCCGCCGATCCTACTCGATGCCACGACGGCCGTGGAGGACAAGACGTTCTGGGAGAACGCCGGCTTCGATCCCGTCGCGATCATCTCGGCGGCGGTGGACTCGTTGCGCGGCAACAGCCGCGGCGGCTCGACGATCACCCAGCAGCTCGTCCGCAACCGCCTCCTCGACGAGGATCTGGTCCAGGACCCAGACCGGACGATCGAGCGCAAGCTCAAGGAGATCATCCAGTCCATCCGGGTGACCCAGTATTTCCCTGACGAGGAAGGCAAGCAGACGATCATCACCGCCTACCTCAACCAGAACTACTACGGCAATCAGAGCTACGGCGTGAAGGCGGCCGTCGAGGGCTATTTCGGCATCCCGCTCGACGAGATCACCCCGGCCCAGGCCGCCATCGTCGCGGGGCTCCCGAAGTCACCGTCCAACTACGACCTGGTCCGCAACGCCGTCGAGCGGTGCGTCGCCGAAATCGCCGAGGACGCCGAGTGCCCCGTGGCCGACACGGAACTCCTCGTCCCCTCGGACACGACCGTCGTGGAGCGTCGCGACACCATCCTGGGCCTCCTGGCGGAGGGCCGAACGCCGATGTCCGGCGACACCTATTCGGCCGCCGACTTCCGAACGGCGGTCGACGAGGAAGTCCTGCTGGCGCGCCAGACGACCCCGCGCTGGATCGCGCCGCACTTCGTCTGGGCGGTCCTCGACGAGCTGGCGGTCAGGGTGTGCGGTGTGGACGCGCCGACCTGCGACCGACTCGCACAGGGCGGGCTGCGCGTCACGACGACACTCGATGCGGACATGCAGAAGATCGCCGAGAAGTGGGTCAAGGCTGCAACGATCGTCCCGCACGCCAAGGACCCGAAGGCCGTGGCGAAGCGGCTGGGGCTCACCTACGAGCCGTGGATGGCCAACCTGCGGGACAAGAACCTGCGCAACGGCGCCCTCGTCGCGCAGGACTACCAGACCGGCGAGATCGTCGCGTATGTCGGCAGCGCCGATTACTACGCGCGGACGGGTCGCGCGGAGTTCCAGCCGCAGTACGACGTAGCCGGCAAGGGCTACCGTCAACCGGGTTCCGCGTTCAAGCCGTTCAACTACGCGATCGGCATCGACGAGCGGCGGATCACCGCCGGGACGATGATCATGGACTCGGCCACGGACTTCGGTGGTGGCTACTCCCCCGCCAACGCGGATCGCCTGGAGCGTGGACCTGTCCGCGTCCGGAACGCCCTGCAGTTCTCGTTGAACATCCCGTCGGTCAAGGTGGGCGCGGTGAACGGCACGGACCATGTCTTCGCGAAGGCGAAGGAATTCGGGATGGGCTTCCAGACCGAGACGACGAACGCCGGCTTGTCGCTGGCCCTCGGGGTGCAGGAGGTCCGGCCCGTGGACCTCGTAACGGCTTATGGGACGCTGGCCAACGGCGGTCGGGCGATCGGCCACACGACGATCCTCACGGTCAAGGACGCGAAGGGGACGGACGTTGCCGATCCATACGTGCCGCCCGAGGGTGCACAGGTCGTCAGCCCGCAGGCCGCCTACATCGTCACGGACATCCTCAATGGCAACACGGTCCGAAGCATCAACCCGTTCTGGGGCAAGTTCGCCATCACCGGTCCCGACGGTCGTCGGCCGGCCACCCTCAAGACTGGCACGAACAACGACGCGAAGGATCTCAACGCCTACGGCTACATCGCCCCTCCGACGGCCGATGGACGGGACGCCGGTGCCTACGCACTTGTCGCGGGCGCCTGGAACGGCAACAGCGACAACTCCCTCGTCTCCACGCCGGCGGATCCGCTGTTCTCGATCGACGTCACGACCTATGTCTGGCAAGGCTTCATCAACGAAGCCACAGCGGAGTGGCCAGAGACCAACTTCGCCCGGCCGGATGGCCTGACCCGCGTCGCCATCGATGCCTTCACCGGCATGCGAGCAAGTCAGGGTTCCCCCGCCGTCGAGGAGTGGTTCATCGCCGGTACGGAGCCGCGCGATCAGCTGGCGCCCGACACGTGCGGAGTGGACGTCCTGGCCGTCGCCAGCATCGAGAAGGACGTGCCGGGCTGGATGGACGCGAACCGCGATTGGATCCGACGGGCGGAGCGAGGTCCGGGCGTCGCCGGCGGGCCCGACCGCACCCGAACGAGTTACTTCTACAACAACGGGTTCCGACCGCACGGTGCGTCGTGGGGCGCGGTCGTCGTCAAGACATCGAGCTGTGGCGAACCGAGTCCATCGCCTACCTGCTACTCGATCCCGACCCCGGATCCCAGCGGCGTGATCCCGTCCTTCGCCGTCCCGTCGCCATCGACCTCGGGCGAGATCGCGGCACTCCCCTGCCCCACGCCGTCGGCGCTCCCGTCTGAGAGCCCGTCCGCGAGTCCGTCGGAGGAGGTCCCGACGCCGACACCCGAGGAGACACCAACGCCCACGCCGGAGCCGACGCCGACGCCGACACCAGAGCCGACACCGACGCCGACACCGGAGCCGACCCCGACGCCGACACCCCCGCCGGCACCCTGACCCGCGTCTCCGCGGGCGCGTCGACTAGCATCCGCGCGTGATCATCGATCTCGAAGGTGTGTCCGTCCGCCGCGGTGGACGGACCATCCTGGGCCAGCTCGATTGGGTCGTGGCGCCGGGCGAACGGTGGATCGTCCTGGGCGCCAACGGTTCGGGCAAGTCCACCCTGATGTCCGTCGTGGGCATGAGCCTGTGGCCGACCACGGGGCGGGTGGACGTGCTCGGCGAACGCTACGGCCGCATCGACGCCCGCGAACACCGGCGCCGGATCGGGCTGGCTGGCAGCGCCACGGAGGCGATGTTCCGCGAGGACCTACCGCCGCTGGACCTGATCATGACCGCCCGGCATGCAGCGACCGAGCCGTGGTGGCACGACTACACCAATGCGGACCGGCGTCGCGCGCGAGACCTGGCGACGCAGTTCGGCCTCGGTGCGGTGATGGACCACCCATTCGGCACCTTGTCTGCCGGCGAGCGACGACGCACGTCGATCGCCCGGGCGCTGATGCCCGATCCGGAACTGTTGCTCCTGGATGAGCCCACGGCGAGCCTGGACCTGGGGGCCCGCGAGACGCTGCTTCGGGACCTGGCCGATCTGGCGGCCGAGGCACGGCCGGCGGCGATCGTGCTGGTCTCGCACCACGTCGAGGAGATCCCTCTGGGCTTCGGTCATGGGCTGATCCTGCGGGACGGGGTGATCGTGGCCGCTGGACCGCTCGCGCAGGTCGTAACGGACGAGACGTTATCCCTGGCCTACGGCCTACCGATCGCGGTCGACCGTCGCGATGGCCGGCTGTCGGCTCGCCTTCGGGGCTGAACGACGGGTCAGCCGTCTGGGGCGACCTGCATTGCAAGATGGTGGCGCCCGATATCCGCCACGGTCGGTGTCCCGAGGAGCGCCATCGCCCGCCGCGTCTCGACCATGAGCGATGACGCAGCCGTGCGCAGCCCCGGCTCGCCGCCGATCGCGAGGGCATACAGGAACGGTCGACCGAGGAAGACGGCGCGGGCGCCCGTTGCGAGCGCGGTGACGACATCCACGCCGTCGCGGACACCGCTGTCGAGATAGACTTCGGCGCGCCCCGCGACCGCATCGACGATCCGCCCGAGCGCGTCGAGCGACGAGATCGCGCGATCCAGCTGGCGGCCGCCATGATTCGACACCCAGACGCCGGCCACGCCGTGCTCGACCGCGAGCCGGGCGTCCTCTGGCGATAGGATGCCCTTCACGACGACCGGCAATGACGTCCAGCCACGGATCCCATCGATGTCGTCCCAAGTCAGCGAGGCGTCCATGAGCCCGCCCAGGAGCTCGCCGAAGGGCGCGTCGTAGACGTGCTCTCCAGAGAAGTTGCCGAACGTCCCGGGCGCCTCGAAGGCGTTGCGCAGGTCGCGCGGCCGATGACCGTCACCGGGCACGTCCACCGTGACCACGATCGCCCGATACCCGGCCGCCTCGGCCCGCTCCACGTGTGAGCGGGCGACCGAACGGTCCAGATTGACGTACAGCTGGAACCAGCGGACGCCGCCCGGGGCGTCCTCCGCGACCGCCTCCATGGATCGGTTGGACAGCGTCGAGAGGACGAACGGGAGGCCAAGCTCGGCGAAGACCCGGGCACCCACGAGCTCGCCCTCGGGATGCACGACGTCGTGCAACGCGGTCGGGGCGAAGCCAACGGGCGCCGCCACCGTCGAGCCGAGGAGGGTCGTCTCCGTCAGAACGGACGACACGTCGTTGAGGAACCTCGGGATCAGCCGGGCACGCGAGAAGGCGGTCTCGTTGGCTGCGACGGTGACCTCATCCCAGCCACCGCCGGCGATGTAGTCGAAGTGGGCGGCGGGCATCACATCGCGCGCCACCGCCTCGAGAGCACGGAGACTGACGACGGGGCCGAGATCGCGCACGACGGAAGCGTATCGGACGGGCGACATCCGGAACGCCCCGACATGCGAATGTCACGGGGACGATGCACGATGCGCAGATGACGACGACCGCCAGCTCGACGACCGTCCGGATGAGCGGCGCTCGTGTCATCCATCCGGACATGCGAGCCGCCCTGGCCGGTGCGGTCGCGACGCTTGCGGCACTCGGCGTGTCCGAGCTGATCGCCGGGATCCTGCCCGGCGCGACGTCACTCGTCGCGGCTGTCGGCCAGGTCGTCATCGACCTCCAACCCCCGGGCGCCAAGGACCTTGTCGTGGCCCTGTTCGGGACGAACGACAAGCTGGCCCTGGAGCTGTTCGTCGTCACGGTAGCCATGGCCTTCGGTTCGCTCCTTGGCATCCTCTCCCGTCGCCACTACCTCCTGGCAGCGACGGGCTTCGCGGCCTTCGGTGCGCTCGGATTCCTGACGGCGCTCGGGGATCCACTGGCGGATCCCGCGATCGTCGCGGCATCGGCAGCAGTCTCGGTCGGCATCGCCCTGTGGGTCCTCGGTCGGCTCCTCGGCCCGCGCGTCGTGACCGCCGACGGCGTGCCGGCGACCATGCCGGATTGGTCCCGCCGGTCGTTCCTGCTTCGGTCCACGGCCGTTGGCGTCGGTGCCGTGGTGGCCGGAGCCGGTGGCCGGCAGCTCCTCGAACGACAGCGCGTCGCGCCGGCC
>JBKJXL010000299.1:0-2774 GCA_046716225.1 Candidatus Limnocylindrales bacterium
CGTCCGGAACCTGTTCATGGAGCACGAGATGTCGCTGCTCACCCCCGAGCAGCGTGCCGCCCTGGAGAAGGCCCAGGCTGCTAGCGCGGCGGCGGCCGCGGCGATGGCCATTCCGCCAGCCCCGACGCCGGCCCCCGTCGCTCCGACCCCTCCGGCTCCGCCGGCGGCACCGCGCACGGCGTAACGCTCAGCCGTGGATACGAGGACCGAGGCTTGTATCGGGCCTGGGTCGTTTGTTCACGTTCAAGACTCTCGCGTCGCCCCGCCCCAGCCTGTGTTCGTGAACGTCGGGACGAATCGATTGCCTTCACCCGGGACAGTCGCGATGAAGCGGGGATGGCGATAGTCGTTCTGCAGTTTGACCCGCAGGCTCCGGATGTGGCGGTCCACGATGTTGCTCTCAGCGATGAAGTCCGTCCCCCAGACTGCATCGAGGATCTCTTCTCGTGTCACGACCCGACCGGCTCGACTGGCCAGGAGGTACAGGAGGCTCTGTTCGATCGTGCTGAGGTGGATGACCGAGGAGCCGGCGATGACCCGGCGGTTGACGATGTCCAAGCGGACCTCGCCGATCTTGATGGTCGGGACCATTGGACGGTCCTGTCCGGTGGCTCGCCGCGTGAGCACGATCGAGCGGGCAAGCAGCTCCTCCGGCGCGAACGGCACCGTGATGATGTCGTCCACGCCGAGGTCGAACGCCCTGAGCTTTGTCTTCAGGTCACCACGTCGGGTTAGGCCCAAAACCGGCGTCACGCTGCGCTCCAAGCTGTTTGACGCGCCGACTCGCTCGAGGAAGGCCGCGCTGTCGTCATGATCCATGTCGATCACGGCGAGATGGGGCTGCCAATCGAGGAGCGACAGCGCCTGCTCGAAGTCAGCTGCGGAGCGGACGACGAACAGGCCGTGATTAAGGGTCAGTTCGATCAGGTCCACGATGAGCGCCCTGTCGTGCAGGACCATGGCCCTCCGAGCTTCCGATCGTCTCGAAACCACGTGACCGCCCTCGCCTCGCGCGCGCCACGACTCGGGCGCAGGCCAGCGACATGATAATCCGAGTGGCAGCTTGGTGCGACGTCAGTGCCAGCTCGAGGGCGACCGTCTGCGCGAGCAGAAGCCTGGACAGGTCGGCCTGACCGGCTAGGAGCCCGCTGATCTCTGTGGCGTGGCGGGATGCGAACGCTCGGCGCCGCGTCGCGCCCAGGAAGGGTGCACTTGCGCGCCCTGGCGACAGGTCATCCGCTACGCCCAGGATCTGGTGGAACGACTCCTCGACGACCCGCCCGGCGTGGACCTCGTCACCCAGGATGCTCAGGGCATTCCGGTAGGCTGCCGCACCAGTCCGGTCGTACACGCGGCGCCCGGTCAACGCTCCGACCGATCGCCCCCTTCGCGGCACACGTCCAGGACAAGGATGGGGCGCGCCCCTCCATCCAGGGTGCGGGCGGCATGCTTGACGGTCGACGCGGGGTAGGTCTGGCGGAGGACAGCTTGCATCAGTGCGATGCCTTCCCGGGATCGCAGATCCCATGTATCGTCCGCGATCACACTGCGAACCCACTGTCCGAACGTGACGTCCGTCGGCGGACAGCAGACCGCCAGTACGCCGTTCATCGGTGCGACTCCTCGTCGACAGAGCCGGGACTTTTCGGACCGTTCCACGTCTCCATCGCATCGATGCTCGCGATCTCGGCAGCCTCCTCAGCGGTCGGCGCCTCTACGGCTGTCAGCGGTGCCAAAGCGACCTTGCCCTTGGTCAGGGCGAGCCCGTCGGCGGCCCCCCGCTTCGCGGAAAGAATAGGCTGTCAAGAAGGACAACGGCGAGCAGGAGTGGACCTCGACGTTTCGATCGCCTGAGCACCGCCTGGATCTGGTAACGAGTCATGACACATCCAACTGGAGCGACGCGCGCGTCCGTTCGGGATCGTCGCCCGGGCTGGGAGGTCCGATCGGAACGTTGGACCGCAACGGCGCTCCCGGAAGGGCTCCGCGTCATGACGGCCCGTCATCCGCATGACGAACCGGATCGCTCAGGGGACCGACGCATAACAAAGTGCTACCAAGTCGCCGGAAACCGTAGCCAAGAGCGCACTGGTGTCCATACTCCAGAGATGGCCGCTCCAGATCCCCGGACCGTTACGCGCACCGACCCCGGGCACCCGCCTCGACTGGTGATCGGGGCGCTGGAGGCGGGCGGTGCGGCTGACGACGCGTCCGATGAGGGTAGCCACCGCCAGTTCATGGAGGCGCTCGGGGTGGCGGTCTACACGACCGACGCGAGCGGCCGGATCACGTTCTTCAACCAGGCGGCGCAGCGGTTGTGGGGACGGGAACCGGCCCTTGGCGAGCAATGGTGCGGTTCGTTTCGGCTGTTCTGGCCGGACGGACGACCGATGGCGCACGACGAGTGTCCGATGGCCATCGCCCTTCGTGAGGATCGGGCGGTGCGTGGCTACCAGGCGACCGCCGAACGACCAGATGGGACGCGGGTGACCTTCGAGCCCTACCCGACACCCCTGCACGGCCCAGACGGGACGATGATCGGCGCGGTCAACGTCCTGGTGGACGTGACCCGCCGAACGGACGTCGAGGAGGAGCTTCGTTCGACGGCCGAGGCGCTGGCGGCCTCCAATGCCGTGAAGGACGAATTCCTCGGCCTCGTGTCCCACGAGCTCCGGACACCGGTCACCACCATCTTCGGCAACGCCCGGGTTCTTCGCGAGCGCGGCGAGCGGATGCCCGCGGTCCAGCGCGATGGCATGCTGGTCGACATCGCG
>JBKJXL010000300.1:0-3076 GCA_046716225.1 Candidatus Limnocylindrales bacterium
CTCCTGGGTCGCCCCGATGAACCGACCGGCCGACGGGTCGTCGGCGTTGACGATGCCGACCTTCGGCCAGCGCTTCGCCGGGTTGGCATCGGACACGGCCAACCGCTCGAACAGCGAGAGCTTGGAGTCGCGGTAGGCCTCCCACGTGCCGTGGAACTCGAGGTGCTCGTGGGTCACGTTGGTCAGGATCGCGGCGTCGTACGCGATCGATCCGACCCGTTCCAGGGCCAGACCGTGCGAGGTGGTCTCGATGACGGCCGCGGCGTCCCCGGCCCCTCGCATCGCCCGGAGCGCGCGCTGGAGGATCGGCGCGTCCGGTGTCGTCGCGTGTTCGGGGTTCGGCGCGTCCACCCCGCCGATCCGGAGGCCGGCGGTCCCGATCATGCCGGTCCGGAGGCCGGCGGCCTCGAAGGCCGCCACGGCGAGGAAGCACGTCGTGGTCTTGCCGTCCGTGCCGGTGATCCCGACCGACAGCAGGTCGCGGCTCGGGTCGCCGTACCACCAGGCCGACGCCGTGGCCAGGGCCGACTGTGTCGACGCCACCAGGAGCTGGGGCAGTGGGGACTCGTGGACCGCTCGCTCGACGAGGGCCGCGACGGCGCCCCGATCCCCCGCCGAGGAGACGTGGTCGTGGCCGTCCGTGTGCAGGCCTGGGACCGCGACGAACAACGCGCCCGGAGAGACGGCGCGGGAGTCGTTCGTGACGCCTCGCACCGCCAGGTCGGCCAGACCGGCGGGACCGATCGCGCGTCCGTCGCGCCGGGCGCCGCGCAGGCGGCCCTCGGCGGCCAGCCGGTCGATCAGGGACGCGAGGCCAGCGGCATCACTGGGTTCGGCGGCGGCCAGGCGGGCGGCGATGCCCGACGGCTGGGTCGTCACGGCTCTGGCTCAGCCGGCTGCGCGGCGGCCGTGCCGCCAGTGCCCGAGCCGGTCGTGGAGTCGGAGGGCGCCCTCGAAGGCTCGCCGTCCGAGCGGGTCGAGGACGAGGTCCCAGGCGCCGACCCATGCGACCTCGCGGCCGCCCCAGCCGGCCTTGAACGCGGCGACCGGCGGGCTCGGCAAGCCCCACAGGTCGTAGCGCATGTAGCCTGCCGCCTGCGCCCGCTTGATGGCCTCCCACTTGATGAGGTAATTGGCCCGCCGCTTCGCACCGGCGTCGGTCATCCCGCCGTACAGGTCGTTGGTCGTCGGGCCCCAGCCCACGAGGAAGATCGTCGACAGCGTCTCGCCGTCGGGTGCTTCGGCGAACAGCAGGTCGGCGTGGCCGGACGGGGCGTAGGCGGTCCACAGGTCGCGATACGTCTGCTCGGTCCGGAACGGGATGCCCGCCCGCTCCATAGACCGGACATGGATCGCGTGGAAATCAGCGAGGCGCTCGGCGCCCGCGGGCACGACGCGCGTGCCGTCGCGACCGCCCTTGCTGATCGACTGGCGCCACTTCCGGTCGATCCCCTGCCAGACGTCGTCCTCTGACCCGGACAGGTCGAGGATCCGCGTCGTCGACGGGTTGATCTGGGGGGCGCGCCGCCAACCCGCCGCCCGGAACGCGCGGGCGAGCGAGCCGTCAGGGTCCTCAAGCTCGGGGTCGGCCCGAACGTAGGCGACCTGCATGTCGCGCGCCGCGGCCCGGACTCCCTCGGTGAATGCCTCGATGGCCGGGCCGTCGAGCGAACCCTGGGTCAGCGGACCGCGCGCGGCGTACCCGAACCCCCACGGCAGTGGGCGCGGCCGACGTACGAGGACCTGGGCCCCGACCGGGCCGTTCGGCGTCTCGGCGACGACCCGCGTGGCGCTCCAGCCGTTGGGCCGCTTGACCGCGGCCCAGGGGCTCGCCTGGAGGTACGACGGGGCGGTCGCCGCCGCGACGAAGCGATCCCAGGCCCGCGTGTCGGCGCGGAGGGTCACGGCGTCGAACATCTCGGGCTCAGGCGACATCGGGTCCATCCTACGGCCGCCCGCGGATCAGGCGGCGGGCCCGGCCGGCGACCCACCCGGTGCGGTAGACCCACGGCCGCAGGGCGATCTCGTGGGCCGAAGTCGACTCGACCCAGGCCGCCCCGAACGAGGTCTTGTGCTCGTACAACCCATAGCCGGGGTCGCCCTTCTCGGGCCGGCGGCGGAATCCCTTCACGTCGACGCCGCCCAGGTCGATCGACGGGCAGCCGCCTTCGATCGCCTCGCGGATGGCATGCCAGCGCAGCAGGTGCATCGTCCCAGGCAGCTCGCGACGCAGGTCGGCCCGGTCGGCTGAGAATGCGGTCGCGATGTGGCCGGCCTGCCGGTAGGCAAGCAGGCCGCCGAGCAGGCGGTCGCCGTCATGCGCGACCCAGAACCGGCCGCGGCCACTCCCCACGACGCGGCGCCACCAGTCGAGGAAGCCCCGATCGGTCGCGAAGTCGAAGCGCTTGCGCTCGGCCGTTGCGTCGACCAGCTGCCCGAACGCCTCCAGGTGCTCACCGTCGGTGTCGTCCGCGATCGTCGTGCCCGCCTTCTCGGCCGCCCTGATGCGTTGGCGGGTCTGCTTCGAGATCCGGGCAAGGATCTCGTCCTGGCCCTCCCCGGCCGGCAGCGGCAGGACCAACCGGTGGCGCGACGGCTGGAGCTCCTCGGTCGGGTGGAAGCCAGCCCCGGCCAACGCGGCGTCGTACGCCGGGTCTGCGTCGAGCTCGGGATCGACCGCCAGGATCGTGGCGCCCAGTTCGCGCAGCCAGGCCGCGAGACCGGACGCGCGGGCCGCGACCCGCTCGAGAGAGTCGCCGGCGCCGATCGGACCGCGTGGGGCATACGCCACGAAACCTGGCAACGGTGGCTGGCGGTGGGTCAGCACGAGCGCCGCGCGGTCGTCGTCGAACGTCACGAAGTAGGGCTTCCAACCCTGGGCGGACCGGTGAGCGGCCCAGGCCTCGCCCTGCAGGACGTGGCCCCCAGGCGGGTCGACCGTGCGCGCGTCCCAGTCCCCCGGCGGCTCGGTGCGGACGTCGCGGACCCGGATCTCGATCGGTCGCGCAATCATGTCGCATCCCCTCCCTCCGCCGGGGACCCTCCGTCGACCCACTCCCCGTTGCCGCCACGAAGG
>JBKJXL010000301.1:0-3046 GCA_046716225.1 Candidatus Limnocylindrales bacterium
TGGCGGCCGCGACGCTGACGGGCGAGCGCTGTCGGTTCACGAACGTGCCCGAGATCGCCGACGTGCACGTCATGATCGACGTGCTGCGCGACCTCGGTGTCGTCGTCGACCACCCCGAAGCGAACACCTACGAGGTCTCGGCGGGCGACGTGGACTGGCTCTTCGTCCCGCTCGAGGCCGCCGCGAAGATGCGTGCGAGCTTCATCCTGCTGGGCCCGCTCCTGGCCCGCTTCGGGCGGGTCATCATCAGTAACCCGGGTGGCGACCGGATCGGTCGCCGACCGGTCGACCTGCACGTCGAGGCGATGCGCGCCCTGGGTGCCTCGATCGAGTACCGCAACGGTTACTACTTCGCGACGTCACCCGGCCGGCTTCGCGGTGGAGCGGTCACGTTCCCGTTCGTCTCGGTCATGGGTACGGAGAATGCGATGCTCGCGGCGACCCTGGCCGAGGGGACGACGACGATCCGGCCGGCCGCCCAGGAGCCGGAGGTCGACGATCTCATCACGTTCCTCCAGGACATGGGCGCGGCGGTCCAGCGAACCGCCCCCGACACGATCGAGATCGAAGGTCGCAAACGCCTTCGAGGCGCGCAGCACGCCGTCGTGCCGGATCGGATCGAGGCCGGCACGTTCATCGTGGCGGCCGCGGTCACCGGTGGCCGAGTCACGCTGGAAGGCGCTCCGTGCGATCACCTCGGTGCCTTCATCGACACGCTCGGGCGCATCGGGGTGGGCGTGTCGTGCGGGACGGACACGATCGAGGTGGACGGTTCCGCACTCCACGCCGGCGGGTATCGCGCCTGTGACATCGAGACCGCGCCGTATCCGGGTCTCGCCACTGACCTCCAGCCGCCGACGGCCGTGTTGCTGACCCAGGCGTCGGGTGTGTCGAGTATCAACGAGACCATCTTCGAGGACCGCCTCGAGTGGCTGGCCGAGGTTCGCCGGATGGGCGGAGACATCGATCTGGCCGATCCGCATCACGCCCGGATCACGGGCCCGTCGCGGCTCCACGGGGCCGAAGTGGAGATCGGTGATCTGCGGGCCGGCGCGTCGCTCATCCTCGCTGCCCTGGCCGCCGAGGGGACCACCGTCATCCACGGTGCGCACCACGTTCGGCGAGGCTATGAGAACATCGAAGGCAAGTTCCGCGATCTGGGCGCCAGTATCGCGCGCGTCGCAGAAGAGGCAACAGTCACCACCTCATGAAGATCGGTATCGACCTGGGCACGGCCAACGTCCTCGTGTACGTGAAGGGCAAGGGCATCGTCAGCACGGAACCCAGCGTGGTCGCCGTCTCGGATGACAACCGGATCGTGGCCGTGGGCGAGGAAGCCCGCGAGATGATCGGACGGACCCCAGGCAACATCACGGCCATCCGCCCGATGAAGGACGGAGTCATCGCCGACTACGTCATCACCGAGGCGATGCTCCGCTTCTTCATCAACAAGGCGACCAAGGGCCATATCGGGTTCTCACGGCCGGAGGTCATGATCAGCGTCCCGGCTGGCGTGACCAGCGTCGAGAAGCGCGCCGTCCGCGATGCCGCCCTGAAGGCCGGCGCCAAGGAGGCATACCTGATCGAGGAGCCGCTGGCAGCCGCGATCGGCGCCAACGTCCCGATCAGCGGGCCATCCGGCAACATGATCATCGACATCGGTGGCGGGACCAGCGAGATCGCGGTCATCGCCCTGGGCGGGATCGTCGTGTCCAAGAGCCTGCGCGTCGGTGGCAACAAGTTCGACGACTCGATCGCCACGTACATCCGCAAGAAGTACAACCTCATGGTCGGCGAGCGCACGGCCGAGGAGGTCAAGATCCAGATCGGCACAGCCCTCCCGCTCGAGCGCGAACTGACGATGGAGGTCCGCGGCCGCGACCTGATCGCCGGCCTGCCTCGGACGATCCCCATCACCAGCTCCGAGGTGATGGAGGCGATCGAGGCCCCGCTCCAGCAACTGGTCGCCGCCGTCCGCTCGGTCCTGGAGCAGACCCCGCTGGAACTGTCGAGCGACATCATCGACAAGGGCATGGTCATGTCCGGCGGCGGCGCCCTGTTGCGCAACGTGGACAA
Source organism: Candidatus Limnocylindrales bacterium (assembly GCA_046716225.1). GTDB lineage: Bacteria > Chloroflexota > Limnocylindria > Limnocylindrales > CSP1-4 > SPCO01. Next base: position 2,077 of record JBKJXL010000301.1, read on the forward strand.
GCTGCTCACCCAGGTCACCGGCGTGCCGTGCCACGTGGCCGAGAACCCGCTCAACTGCGTCGCTCTCGGGACCGGCCTGGCGCTGGAGCACTTCGACTTCTTCAAGAAGTCCCTCGTTCAGCAGATCTAGGGTCCGGTCGACCGGGATGGCGCGGGCGTTCATCGACCTGCACTGCCACACGCGAGCCAGCTTCGACTGCCTGTCCGATCCGGCGGACGTCGTCCGGCTCGCCGCCGAACGCGGACTGACCCACCTGGCCATCACGGACCACGACCGGATCGATGGCGCCCTCGAAGGCCAGGCCGCGGCGCCGGCCGGACTCACGGTCATCGTCGGCGAAGAAGTGAAGACCACGGACGGGGACCTGATCTGTGTCTTCCTGCAGGAGGCCATCCCACCCGGCCTGTCGCCGGTCGAGACGATCGCGGCGGCCCGGGCGCAGGGTGGCCTCGTCGGGATCCCGCACCCATTCGACACCTTCCGCGGATCGCTGTCGCGCGGCGGTCAGCTGGCCCAGATCGCCCCTCTGGTCGACTGGATCGAAGGGCACAACGCCAGGCTCGTCGGCCGCGGCAACGAGCAGGCCGTCGCCTTCGCCGCCGAACACGCCCGGCCGGTCGTGGCCGTTTCCGACGCGCACTCCCTGATCGAGATCAGCGTGGCGTATTCCGCGCTGGACGGCGACCCGTCGACGCCCGACGGGCTCCTTGCCGCGCTCGCCGGCGCGGAGCTCGTGCCAGGTCGCGCCACGTACTTCGCGCGCCTGCTCACCCCGGTCTCCAAGGTCGTCCAGCGCGTTCGAGGGAACGGCCGAGTCCAGCCGTCGAGCCTTCCGGCCCGGCCGCCGGAGCCCCGCTCGTGAGCGAACCGTCGGCCGGACAGGACCATCGTCCGATGGCGGACGACGGGACGCCACCGCTAGCGCCACAGGCGATGGAGTCCGCACCCACGCTCGACTCGCCCCGGCGC
>JBKJXL010000302.1:0-4506 GCA_046716225.1 Candidatus Limnocylindrales bacterium
GGTCGAGCGAGGACTTCTAGGCACACGGAGTCGACGACGCCGTCGCGCGGCGCCACATAGGCGTCGAGGAAGACGAGCAGCTCAAACGAGGCGCCCGCCGCCCCGATGGCGCACGCGTGCGGCTTGCCTGCCCACCCCGCCGGGAGCTCCGGCGCGCACACGACCGACGCACCCGCGGCCGCAGCGACGTCGGCTGTCGCGTCGCGTGACGCGTCGTCGACCACGATCAACTCGTCGGCTGTGTCGAGTTGAGCGGCCACGGCCGCGACGAGCGTGCCGATCGGCACGTCGGTGATCGCGGCATGGATCGGATGACCCAGCCACGTTCCGTTGAGCAGGTCCTTCACGGGTCGGATCGGGCGGAACAGGGCGGTCAGCCAGCGGTGGTTGACGTCCCCGAGCGGCGTCGCCCAGCGATCCTGCCAGCCGACGATCCGAGCGAGCCAATGCGCCATGTGAGCCTCCCGTCCAGATAGTATCCACAAACCGTCCACACCGCCCGCAACCTCGGGGATAACTTCTCGACCCCATACGGCAACTTCGTGGATAAGGCCGTTGTGGCCGGGACGCACCGGGACGTACATTTCGTCTTGCCCGAAGGGGCAGTGCGAACCACCAGACCGCATCGGGGAGCGATCCTCGGAACGGTCCCGGGAACCGGGTCCGCCGGCCGCAAGGCAGGTGGGCGAGGGACCCGGCGGCGATCAGGGACTGCGACTTGTCGGAGCCCCGGAACCCGCCGAACGGTCGGTCTCCTACAGTTCCTTCGGGCGCTTTCGTGTGCATGCCGCGCCCGGATCGTCCACCGACTGCCGCGTGGGCTACCCTCCGCTCGTGATCCCTGAGTCCTCGCGTCCCACCCAGGACTGGCGCGTCCTGGTGGCGGTCTTCTGGGCCGTGTCGATGGTGGAGGGCATCGGCGTCAGCCAGATCTTCGCCTTCATCCCGGTCTACCTGCGGGAGATGGGCGTCGCCCCCGCCGACCGGCTGGCCTTCGTGGGCCTGTTCACCTCGCTGATCTTCGTCGTCGGGGCGCCACTGGTCCCGTTGTGGGGCGTCTGGGCGGACAAGTACAGTCGCAAGGCCGTCATCGTCCGCAGCTCGCTCGTGGAGGCGGTCGTGTTCGGTCTCGTGGCCCTGGCCCGCGAGCCGTGGCAGCTTGCCCTGGCGATGCTGCTCATCGGGTTCCAGCTCGGCAATACTGGCGTGATGCTGGCCGGCATCCGCGACGCAACGCCGCTGCGTCGGCTGGGCGTGACCATCGCGGTCTTCGGAGCGTCAGGGCCGGTCGGGTTCGCGATCGGTCCGGCATTGGGCGGCGTGATCGTCGATGGCCTGGGCTGGTCCCTGTCGATGGTGTTCGCCATCTCAGCGCTGCTGTCCATCGGCACGGCGCTGCTCGTGATGTTCGGCTCGCAGGAGGTGAGGCCGACCGTCGTCCCGGAGGGCTCGGTCGTGTCGCTCGCATTCGGCGCTGTCAGGAGCGTCCTAGCCGATCCCACCGTGCGCCGGATCTTCGTCATCTTCGGACTGGCCTTCCTCGCGACACAGATGACCCGCCCATACATCCCGGTCCTCGTCGAGGGGATCGTCGGGATCGGTCCAGGGCTCGCTTCCGCCATCGCGCTGGTCGCGGGGACGGCCGCGCTCGTCGGCGCCCTCATCTCGCCGCTGGGTGGCGCGCTCGGCGATCGGATCGGCTTTCGGACCGTCCTGATCGCGGCGCTACTGGGCGGTGCCGTCGCCCTGCTCGTCATGCCGATCGCGAACGGGATCCCGGTCCTGGCTGCGGCCGCCGTCGTGCTCGGGATGTCGACAGCGGCGGTGTCGGCGATGATCTTCGGCTTGCTGGCCACGGAGGTCCCGCCGGAGCGGCGGTCCGCGACGCTGAACCTTGTGTACCTGCCGCTGTACCTCGCCGGGACCATCGGGCCGGCACTGGCCGGCATCTTCGTCACGGTCATGGGTGTCTCGGCACCATTCGTGGTAGGCGCGCTCGTCTTCGTGTTCGGAGCGTTCGTGATCGTGACGGTCGGTCGGCACCAGGGCGGTGAGTCGGTCTCCGCTGCGGTCTGATCTGCGGCCGGGTCAGGCCGTCGCGTCCGCCAGGGGCTTCGGGGAGATCGGCGCGATCCTGGCATCGGGCGCGACATCCTGCTCGCGCAGGACGATGACCGCCAGGAGCATGCTCAGGCCGCCGTACCACAGCGCCGGCAGCGCCAGCATCCCAGCGACCGGGACGGTCCAACGACGGTTCGTACGCGCGCCCCAGACGACGATCGCGATGGCGAACGGCAGACGGGCGATGAACGGGATCGGAACGGCCGCCCAGGTGCCGTCGCGGCCGGCGATGCGCACGAGGACCTGGACCCACTCGATCCAGGCTCCAGGCATGACGATGAACGAGACCGCGACGATCGCGACGGTCGCTGCGGTCGCGATCCCAAGCTGGTGCCATTCGCGGCGAACGACGAACCAGAGCAGCCCGATGCCGGGCGTCACCTTGGTCAGGATCACGAAGGCCCAGGCCGCCGGATAGCGGAAGCCGATGACCATCGCGCCGGCCAGCAGCAGCGAGATGTTGCCGCCCGACAGCTCGACGACCGCCAACAGCGCCCCGAGGGCGAACAGGCGCGGCCCGGTCAGGAACCGCACGGCGACCAGCATGATCGCCGTCCAGACGCCCATGAACACGACCCACGGCAGGGCGGCCAGGGGCGCGACGAGCTGCAGGAAGGCGGGCGAGTACACGTAGGCGCCCGGCGTCGTCCAGTCAGACTGGGCATACGGCGCATCAAGGTGGTTCGCCCAATAGGAGATCGCCTCCATGCCGGTGCCCCACGGGCGTCCGAACGGTTGGGCCAGGAGGACGACGGTCAACCACACCGCGAACGCGACGAACAGACCGGTGATCTCGGCGGATGGCAGGCGCGTCGCGATGGAGGCCGGGATGGCCGCGCGGTCGCGAGGGATGGTCAGCTGGGTGGGCAGGTCAGTCATGTCCCCGGCGGATCTGTGGCGACCGCGAGGGCCTCGGCCCAGCCGCGGTGCGATCGGTCAACGAGTGATTGTTTGGGTGACTGTACGTCATCACGAGCCAGACGGCCTTCCACCACCGTGACGTACGATGGCGACGTGCCGAACATCGCGCTGCCGCGCCCCCTGCCGCGCCCCCGTGGACGTCGCCCGACGTCCACGGATGAGGTCATGCCCGACGTCGTCGCGACACCGGACATCCTGGAGGCCGCGGGGCTGCGCTGGATCCATATCGAATCGCCGCGATCGGCGGACCGGGACTGGCTCGAAGATCAGTTCGATTTCCATCCCCTCGACTACGAGGACGTCTACTCGCGCAACCAGCGCCCCAAGCTCGATCAGTACGACGACTACGTCTTCATCGTGTTGCACTTCCCGCTGTTCGACAAGGACAGCGCGCGGGTCCTGACCGCAGAACTGGACCTGTTCATGGGCCCGGACTACCTGATCACGTTGCCCAACGTGCCGCTGCCGCCGCTGACGGCCATGTTCGAGCGCTACCGCGACAAGGACGACCTGCGCGAGGACACCTTCTCGAAGGGCTCCGGCTACCTGCTCTACAAGATCGTGGACACGTCCGTGGACGCGTCCTTTCCCATGTTGCGCAAGATGGGACTCAAGCTCGAGCGCATCGAGGACGACATCTTCGAGGGCCGCTCGTCCGAGATCGTCCGCGACATCTCCGAGGTTAAGCAGGAGATCATCAACTTCCGCAAGATCGTCCGGCCCCAGCGCGCCGTGCTGCGGGATCTCGAGCGTACGAAGCAGCGCTACCTCCAGGAAGAGCTGGAGATCTACTTCGACGACATCTCGGATGCGGCGGAGCGGATCTGGGACACCCTCGAGAACTACAAGGAGGTCGTGGAAGGCCTGGAGTCCACGAATGAGGCCGTCCTGTCGCATCGCCTGAACGACTCGTTCCGGATCCTGACCGCGGCGAGCGTCCTGCTCCTGCCACTTACCCTGCTCGCGAGCATCTTCGGGATGAACGTGCCGCTCCCTGGCGAGGGGCAGCGGTACGCGTTCATCGGGATCATGCTGCTGATGGCCGTGGTGCTCGTCGTCCTCGTGGCCTACTTCCGGCGGCGCGGCTGGCTGTAGCCGGCACGACCGGGTCACGGCGGACATCAATCCGGGCGTCGGCGGTTCATGACGAATGCGGCCAGCCCGAGCGCCGCAAGCGACCCGCCCGCAAGGGCGATCATCTCGCGCGCCTCGACCTCGCGATAGCGCGTGCCCGGGACGATCATGACCACCTCCGCGGTTCCGGGATTCCCCGGATGTCCCAGCGGGTCAGCCGTTCGGGCGACCGTAGCGCAGTAGGATGATGTCGTCTTCCTCGGCAGGGTCGCGGCCGCGGCCCGTGGCGGTGGGCACGTGTGGTGTCGACGCGATGACATCGGATTCCCAGCTTCGCCAGGCGCGCGCCGCCTTCGACCGGTTCGCGTGGGGCGACGCCTAGGCCGGGCT
>JBKJXL010000303.1:0-7133 GCA_046716225.1 Candidatus Limnocylindrales bacterium
CGATCATGGTGGGGACGGGCAAGGGCGCTGAGAACGGGGTCCTCTTCCGGAATGCCGAAGCGCTCGAGCTGCTCCACAACGTCAGCGCGATCGTGCTCGACAAGACCGGCACCCTCACTGAGGGCAAGCCGCGGGTTACAGATGTCCTCCGGCTGGAGGGGGCGCCGGCCGAGGATGAGCTGCTCCGCCTCGTGGCAGCCGCCGAACGCGGATCTGAACACCCGCTCGGCGAGGCCATCGTCCGCTTCGCTCGTGACGACCGTGGCCTGGACTTGCCGACGGTCGAGTCGTTCGAATCTACCAGTGGCCGCGGGATCGCGGCAACCGTCAGCGGTCGCTCGATCCTCATCGGCACGGCCGCGTTCCTGGCCGCCCAGGGCGTCGATCCGGGCGCGCTCGGCGAGTCCTCGTCAACTGTGGCCACAGAAGGGCGAACCCCGGTCCATGTGGCCATCGATGGATCGGCCGTCGCCGTATTCGGGATCGCGGACACCTTGAAGGCCAGTTCTCGGGCAGCGGTCGCCGAACTGCTGCGGCTTGGCCTGGACGTCATCATGCTGACCGGCGACAACGAGTTGACGGCCCGGGCGATCGCCAGGGAGGCCGGCATCACTCGCGTGCTTGCCGACGTTCGCCCGGATGAGAAGGCGGCCCAGGTGCGCAAGCTGCAGGCCGAAGGCAAGCTCGTCGCGATGGTCGGCGACGGCGTGAACGACGCCCCGGCGCTCGCCCAGGCCGATGTCGGTATCGCGATCGGCACCGGCACGGACATCGCCATCGAGTCGGCCGCCGTGACCCTCATGAGCGGCGACCTGCGCGGTGTCGTGACGGCGATCGCCCTGTCCCGGGCGACGATGCGCAACATCAAGCAGAACCTGTTCTGGGCGTTCGCCTACAACATCGCCCTGATCCCGGTGGCCGCCGGTGTCCTCTACCCGTTCTTCGGGATCCTGCTCGACCCGATCTTCGCCGCGGCCGCGATGGCGCTGAGTTCCGTGACAGTCGTGTCGAACGCGCTTCGGCTTCGACGCTGGCAGCCATCTCGAGCGAGTTCGGCGCCGCCGCCACCGCCGTCGGAGCAGCTCGTCCGAGCGCAGGGGACCAACGCGTGAACGTCCTGCGCTGACTGCTACACTGCTGTAGTAAGTCGGGCCCCAACGCCTCCATCGGTGGCGCCGCCTGCACGAAGATGCAGGGACCAGACGGTGGCACGTCGAAAACCAGCGACGACGCGGAAGCACAAGGCACGATCGAGACCCGGCGCGGGACCGCGACGTTCGGCTACGGTGGCGCCCACGGGTGAGGTCACGGCGTCCGCGAACCAGACGACGCTCGGGGCTTCCACCGAAGACGAACCGCAGGCGCTCGTCGTCAGTCACTGGTTCGACTCCGGCATGGACGGAGAGCCGTACTCCGCGACGATCCGGTTGACCGGACGACGGCTCGGGATCCATGGACAGCCGAAGCCGAACGACTCGTTCGTCCAGGAGGACAAGGTCGAGGGCATCCTCCCGGGTAGTGGGCCGGTGTCGTTCAGCTCGTGGGTCTACGGACTTCAGTCCGGCGAATGGACCGTGACCGCCGATCTCATCCGGCCGAGTGAACACGCGACCCAGCCTGCGGACCGCTGGCGAGGACCAGGCCCGGAGCGACTGTCCCGCGCCAGGTGGTCGTGGCGCCGACGGCGATTGACCGACGGGGAGGCGAGCGCGATCGCGACGCGTTGGGCACTGCTGGCCCCCCTGGCCAGGATCAGCCGTGATCCCCGGGAGTTTCACCCTGATGGGCACCATCGCCATCGTCGCCGCCGTCGTCCTGCTGACGAGCCTGCTCACGCGGGATGGGGTGTCGATCGCCAGCTCCCTGACCGTCTCGCTGCTGGCGCTGGTGTCGGGATTGGCTGGAGCGAAACTGTGGTATGCGGTCCTGCACCCCGGCCCATGGCCGCGGGCCCTCGCGGGCGGCTGGTCCGTTGACGGGTTCCTCGTGGTCGCTCCGGTCGTCGCCATCGGGGCGCTCCTCGCGCTCGATGTGCCGATCGGGCTGTTCCTGGATGCGGCGGCGCCGGCGATCTTCCTCGCGGTCGCGATCGGTCGCCTGGGGTGTTTCTTCACGGGTTGCTGCGCCGGACGGTGCACCACGGCTCGGTGGGGCGTCTGGTCGTCGGATCGACGGATGGGCGCCCGACGGATCCCGGCGCAACTCCTCGAGTCCGCGATCGGCCTCATCATCAGCGTCGCGTCACTCGCGCTGGTCCTTGGGCACGTCGGCGGAAGCAGCGGGGAGGTGTTCGTCGCCGCGATCGCGAGCTACATCATCGCCCGCCAATTCCTGCTGCGGATCCGCGCGGAGCGGCGTACGTTCTCGTGGCGGCGCAGCCGCCTTGCCGAGGGGGACGGATCCTAGGTCAGGTCAACCAGCGCCATACCTTCGGATGCCTTCGAGCTTCGTACGCTTGAGCAGCAGCGCATTGACCGCGACGAGGAACGAGCTGCCGGCCATGCTGATGGCCGCGATCTCGGGCCGGAGGATGAGCCCGAAGGCCGGATAGAACAGGCCCATCGCGATCGGGAAGGCGACCGTGTTGTAGCCCACGGCCCAGACGAGGTTCTGACGCATCTTCCTGACCGTCGCCCGACTGAGGGCGATGGCGCCGAGCACGTCGACCGGATCGCTCTTCATCAGGACGACGTCCGCCGTCTCGACGGCCACATCCGTGCCGGCGCCGATCGCGATCCCGACGTCCGCCTGGGCCAATGCCGGCGCGTCGTTGATCCCGTCGCCAACCATCGCCACGAGCTTGCCGGTCGCCTGGAGTTCCTTGACCTTGTCGGCCTTCTGGCCCGGCAGGACCTCGGCGAACACGGTGTCGAGACCGAGCTCGGCGGCGATGCGGTCGGCGGTCGCCTGGTTGTCGCCGGTCAGCATCGCCACCTGGATGCCCAGGTTGTGCAGACGATCGATCGTCTCCCTTGCGCTGGGACGCACCGCGTCGGCGATCGCGATCAGGCCGCCGGCCTTGCCGTCGACGGCGACCCGCACGACCGTCCGGCCGGCACCCTCCAGCTCATCCGCACGAACGACAAGGCTATCGAAATCGATCGCCCGATCGCGCATCAGCTTGGCGTTGCCGACGAGGACGGTCCGGCCGTCGACCGTCGCCTCCAGCCCATGGCCGGGGACGGCATCGAAGTCGGTCGCATCCACGAGCTTGAGCTGGCGCTCCTTCGCCGCTTCGACGACGGCCTGGGCGAGTGGATGCTCGCTGGAGCCCTCGGCCGACGCCGCCAGTCGAAGCACCTCGTCCTCGTCGGCGGGATCCCCCGCCTTCACGAACTCGACGACGCGCGGCTGACCGACCGTGAGGGTGCCGGTCTTGTCGAAGATGACCACGCCGATCTTCGACGCCTGCTCGAGCGCGGTCGCGTTCTTGAACAGGATCCCGTTGAGCGCACCGAGGCCCGTCCCGACCATGATCGCCGTCGGCGTCGCGAGGCCGAGCGCATCCGGGCAGGCGATGATGACGACGGTGATGGCGAGGGTCAGGGCGAACACGACGGTGGAGCCGCCGATCGTCAGCCAGCCAAAGAACGTCAGCAAGCCAAGGATGACCGCTGCCGCGACCAGCCACTGGGCCGCTCGGTCGGCCAGGCGCTGGGCCGGTGCCTTGGAGTTCTGGGCGAGCTGGACCAGCTTCACGATCTGGGCCAGCGCGGTGTCCGCCCCCACCTTCGTCGCCTTGAACCGGAAGGTGCCGGTCTTGTTGATCGACGCGCCGATGACGCTCGAGCCGACCGTCTTCTCGACCGGGACGCTCTCACCCGTGATCATCGATTCATCCACGCTCGACGCGCCATCGACGATGACGCCGTCGACCGGGACCTTGTCGCCGGGCTTGATCACGACGATGTCGTCGATGACCACCTCTGCCGTCGGGATCTCGACCGGCTCTCCGTTGCGGATCACGGTCGCCTTCGGCGGCGTCAGGTCGAGGAGAGCCTTCATCGCGTTGGATGCGCCCGCGCGCGCGCGCATCTCCAGCCAGTGGCCGAACAGGACGAACGTGAGCAGGACGACCGCCGCTTCATAGAAGACTTCGCCATCGAACACGAAGGTCGCGGCGACGCTGAACAGGTAGCCGCTGCCGACCGAGAGGGCGACCAGCACCGACATGTCGAGCGTCCGGTTCCGGAGCGCCCGCCACGCCCCGACGAAGAACATCTTGCCGCTCCAGAAGACGGCGGGCGTGGCCAGCAGGAAAGCCAGGATGTTCGGATCCATCCCGAATGGCGTGCCGAGGTGGATGTCGAAGACCTCGGTCGCCAGCGGCGAGTAGAGGAAGATCGGGATCGCGAGGATGAACGCGACGATGAAGCGGTTCCGCATGTCGCGGACCATCTCGTCCATCGTCATCCCGCCGCCATGGCCCATCGAGTGGGCGGTCTGGGCCATCTCGCCCTGGACCGGTGTGCTCGCCGCGGGTGCCGCCATCGCGTGGCCGGCATGCTCATCGGTGGGTGCGCGGGCAACGCGCCCGGGGATCGAGCTGCCGATCACAGCCGGTCGCTCGTCAGGGCAGAGGTGGCACGGGACGACCTCTCCACCACAGCTGCACCCGAACCCCTCGATCAGCGCCCGGACGTCGCTCGCGCTGAGCACCGCCTCGTCGTACTGGACCGTCACGGCCTGGGAGACGGGGTTCGCCTCCACGGTCTTGATACCCCGATGGCGCCGCAGGACGGCCTCGAGTCCCGCGGCGCTGCTGGCGCGCAGAAGACCTCCTGCTTCAAAGACTCCAGTGGTCATCGGCGGCTCCATGCGCAGCGGGTTCGGGACATTGTCTCGCAACGACACCGCTGTCGTACTTGGTACCTCGGCCGGACGAGTTCGATTCGTCAACGCTGACGTCGCCTTCCGTTCCGGCTCATCCGAGTCGCCGCTGTGCCTCCTCGAACTCTTCGCCGCTGAGCTCACCGCGTGCGTATCGCTCGCGCAGGATCCTCGTGGCCGCTGCATCAGCCGACATTTCGGACGTAGGGCGTCGGACGATCAACCAGACCGATCCAAGAACGACGAGTCCGAGGACGATCATCCCGGCCAACATCCACCAGCCGCCGAGCCCGGCGAGATCGTAGCCATACATCATGTCGCGTACCTCCGCGGATAGCGTGGACTGACTCGAGACTCGGCGCGTGGGCCGATAGGCCTCGGCCGGGAGGGCTCTTCAGCCTGTTCTGCGCCGCTTCCGCTGATCAGGCCGGGGAGGCCAACCTGACCGCCATCAGCAAGGCGAGCCGCAGGTCGGGATCGCCCAGATCCCACCCGCCGAGCTCCTCGAGTCTCGCAACCCGGTACGCCACCGTGTTGCGGTGGACTCCCAGTCGGCCGGCCGCCTCACCGATGCTGGCCGACTCGAGCACCGCCCGGAGGGTCGCGAGTCGATCTTCCCGGTAGCCCTGGCGACCGATCAGGATGGGACCGAGCAGGTCGCGCGCGTCCCGCTCGCCGTCCGGCAGGTTGTGCAGGTTACCCAGCAGCAGATAGGCGGGCAGGCGCGCGGCTCGGAGCACCGGCGGGGTCGGTTCGAGCGCCGCGCCTGCGGCGAGGGTGGCTCTGGCGGCCGCCTCGGCGGCCGGACGCGACCCGGCTTCCACGAACGGACGCGACACCGCGACAGGGCGACCAACGAACCCCGCCACCAGGCCGGCGATCGCGAGGCCGTCGGGGTCGTCGGCCGGAGTGGCGACGACGAGCCGCAATTCGAGGCTCTCCGCCGTCCCGCGCAGCGTGACCCGCGACGGTGGGAGAAGTTGCCGAAGGGCGGCCCGAACGGCCTCCCTGGACTCGAGCCCGTCCAGCCCGGCGGCACCCTGGCCGGCAACCAGGACGACCCACGGCGGACCCTCGGGCGGCAGCGGGTCGGCACGACGGGTCTCCTCGCGCGCCTGGCGCACGGCGTCCGCGCGGGCCAGCTCCAGCGCCAGCAGGGGCACGATCCGCTCGCTGGCGATCCGTTCGCGCTCGTTCGCCGGATCGGCTCCGAGCAGGACGAGCGCCCCCCCACCGGTCGGCTCGTCCGCCGCCGCCGGGATGTCCATCCGGAGGGCGACGTTCGAAGGACGGGCGAGGTAGCGCGTGACGGCGGCGGCGGCATCGGGTCGGTCGGCCGGAACGTGGAGTGCCAGGCGATCGCCGTGCGGGCCCTCGATGGCGACCCCGCGACCAAGGGCCGCGCCGATGGCCGCCGCCAGGGCATCGAGTCCATGGCCGCGCAAGGCCAGCCGGGCGAGCGATCGCTGAAGGTCCTCGGCCTGGCGGTCCAGTTCGGCGCGCTGGTTGACCAGGAACCCGATGACGCTCCGCTCCAGGGCGATCGGATCCACCCGGTCCATGCGGAGCACCGTCAAGCCCACTTCGAGCGCAGCGTTCGCAACCACCGCGAGCTGGGCCTCCGCCCCGTCGTCGCCGATGAGCACGACGCCCGGGATCCTGGCCCGTGCCAGCGCTGCGACCAGCTCCTCCGCCAAGGACGGGCCCACCGCGATGACCGCCAGTGCCTCCCCCGTGATCAGCGCGAGATCTCCGGGTTCCAGCACGTCGAATGCCGGCAGGCGGGCCTGCATGACCCGGACCCAGCCGACCTCCCGGGCGGCCCGATCCCTGGTGAGGCGAGGGGCGCCGAGTACTCGCGCTCCCGGGAGCAGGGCCTCCTGGAGCTCGCCGAGCGTGGCCATCGTTCGCGGTCCGGTCTAGCCGGGCCGACGGACGGCCACGAGGTCGTCCAGCAGCCGGCCGAACTCGCGTTCGACGTCCACGTAGCGGTCGGAGCGCCAGACGATGCCGAGACCACCGGCGGCGGTGAGGCGCGTCCAGACCCGGCGGCGGGGGAAGTAGAAGGTGATGACGATCCCGGCGATGAGCGAGGCGAACGCGAGCCAGACCAGGCCCTGGCCAGGGTCCTTCTTGGCGATGAGGAGCGTGTATTCGCCGACGTCGGTCAGCTCGATGCTGAGGCCCAGGTCCTGGGACACGCGTGTCTCGCCGATCGCCAGGGCGACCGGGATCAGGTTCTGCACGATCGGCGACCCGTCGGCGTTCTTGCCGAGCGCCTTGTACGGCTGGATCAGCACCAC
>JBKJXL010000304.1:0-5180 GCA_046716225.1 Candidatus Limnocylindrales bacterium
GTGTTGTCGCCGTTGCAGAAGTCCCACCCGTTGACGTCGTCGATGTAGCCGTTCGCGTCGTCATCGACCCCGTTCGTCTCCTTGCCATCGCCCGATTCGCCCGGGTTCGTCCAGGCGCGATCGGCAAGGTCCGGGTGGCTGAAGTCCACACCGTCGTCGATGACGGCCACGACGACGGCCGGATCGCCGGTCGAGATGGCCGAGGCCTCAAGACCGTCGATGTCGATGTTGGCGGTCCCAGTCGTGCCGCGGATCGGCTGGCCGGTGTTGTGGAGGCCCCACAGCAGGTCCCAGCCGGGTTCGTCGGTGGGATCGAGGTGACGGCCCATCCGCATGTCCGGCGCGACCGACTCGACCTGCGGCAGCGGCGAACGAGCGTGGCCGCGGACGACGGCGCCTGCACTCGTATCGGTCTCGTAGACGATCGAACCGGACTGACCGAGCGCGCGCCCGTGGCTGAGGCCCATCTGCCTGGCGGCCTGGGCCGTTCCAGCGCTCGTCGTGCCCGGCCTGTAGGTCACGATCACGCCGTCGGTCCGTTGGGCCATCCCGGCGTTCCACGCTTCGCCGGCGTCCCGTGGCTTGAATGTCGGGCTCGCCGCCGATGCGGAACCGACCGTCCCGACGATGAGGACGACGACCCCCGCGACCACGGTCAGGCGGCTGATCACCGAAGTTCGAGCGGGTGGCATCGGCACATCCTACCCGCACGGCCGAAGAGCGCGACAAGCTAGATGTCACGACGCCGATGCACCGTTCGGGTCATGGAAGCCCGAACGCTGATCCCGCTCCCGTCACCGTTGGACCTGCCCGCGCCAGCATCCCGGGTGCGGGTGGAGGGCGAGCGCATCGTGGTGGACCGCCTCGTCCTGCACGATCCAACCCTCGCCGCGTTCCTCGGGGAGCGTCCAGCGGACGACCGTGACGCCATCGTCGAGCGTGCGCTCCGGATCGGCCTCATCGCCCTGCAGGACGCCGGCGTGACGGTCAACGTGGATGTCGTCCGCTCGGAGTTCGAGAAGCTCGTCCGCCAGACCGAGTCGGTAAACGAGAAGGCGGCCCAGACCCTCGAGCAGACGCTGCGGCTGAACTTCGCGGACGGCGACGGACGGCTGCCGCGCACGCTCGAACAGTTCCTGGGCGATCGGGGCGCCTTGCGCTCGATGGTGGACGAGCTGTTCGACGAGTCGAAGCGCGACAGCGCGATCGGGCGGATCGGCCGGATGCTCGAGCGCTACTTCGATGGCGACGCCTCCAAGCGCGCTGTCCTGCTGGACCCCACGCGACTCCATTCGCCGATGCACCAGTTCCGCCAGGAGATGGGTGCCGGCTTCAAGGCCATCGAGGAGCGACTGGTCGCCATCGAAGCCGCCGCAGCCGCCCGCGGCGCTGAGCGCGCCAGGTCCGCGGCCAAGGGCGTGGACTTCGAGGACCTGCTCGAGTCGATGCTGGGCGACATCGCCCGAGGTGCTGGGGATCTGCTGGATCGGACCGGAACGGACACCGGGTCCGTGCTGAAGTCCAAGAAGGGCGACTTCGTGCTGACCCTCGACGCGCGGGTCGCGCGCGGCTGCGACCTGCGGGTCGTCGTCGAAGCCAAGGACCGGCCGCTGTCGGTGCGCGCGGCGCGTGATGAGCTCCGCGCGGCGAGGGAGAACCGTGGCGCCGCCGTCGGCCTGATCGTCTTCACGCCCGCCCACGCTCCGGCCGGTGTCGCGCCGTTCGCCGTGTTCGGCGACGACGTCTACTGCGTCATCGACCCGGATGCCCCGGAACCCGCCACGTTGGAGGCCGCCGTCAAGCTGGCACGACTCCTGGCCCTCGCCTCGCTCGCGGAGCATGAGGTCGAGGTGGATGCGGCAGCCATCGCGGAGGCGCTGACCGAGGTTCGTGAGCAGCTGGAACTCGTGCGCACACTGAAATCCCAGATCACATCGATCTCGAACGCCACCAAGGCGGTGTGGACGGGTCTGGATACGATGCGTTCCAACATCCTGGCCCGCGTCGCGGACGCCGAAGCCGAGATCAGGGCGGTGGATGTCGCCTGACTGATGCAGTTCGGTGGGGAGACTGACGGACGTTCGTCACACACTGGGACCACCGGGTCAGTTGGCTGATCTGGCGGGGCGGGGGATACTCCCTGGGAACCGGGAGGTCCCATGCGCCGCTCCATCGCCCCAGTCCTTCTCGCCATGCTCATCGGTCTACCCTTCGGCGCGCCGGTCTCCGCCGAATCCGATCCGTCGCTCGAGCCCTCGCCATCCGAGGTCCTGGACCCCTCCGCCGAGCCGACGGCAGACCCCTCCGCCGAGCCGACTCCAGACCCCTCCGCCGAGCCGTCCGCGGATCCAACTGCCGATCCGTCGCTCGAGCCGTCGCCCGAGCCGAGCGTCACCGCGAAGCCGCGTCCGTCGCCGTCGAGGCCCGACGTGGACGCGGCCGGACGACCCGATCCGTCCGGTCGCTACATCGTCATGTTGACCGCGGGCTCTGACCCGAACGTCGTCCTGGCCCGCCACGCGGCGCGCGACAAGGTCGCCGCGGACCGCACGTTCAGCAAGGCCCTCCGCGGGTTCACATCCCGTCTGACCCGCGATCAGCGGTTCGCCCTGCTGAAGGACCCGAGCGTCGTTGCCGTCGTCCCTGACGAGGTCACCGAGTTGACCGCCCAGACCATCCCGACCGGCGTGTCGCGCGTCGGCGGCCTGCTCAGCCCGATCGCCCGGATCGATGGCGTCGACTCCCGCATCAACGCCGACGTCGCGATCGTGGACACGGGTATCGCCTATCACCCAGACCTCAACGTCGCCGGTGGCTACAACTGCTCCACCAGCAACCGGGACCTGTGGCGCGATGTCCAGGGTCACGGCACGCATGTCGCCGGCACGGTCGGCGCGCTCGACAACGGCACGGGGGTCGTCGGGGTCGCCCCCGGCGCCCGGGTGTGGGCCGTGAAGATCCTCAACGACGACGGCTACGGCCTGCTCTCGTGGTACGTCTGCGGCCTCGACTGGATCCTCGCGCAGCGCGATCCTTCCGACAGCAGCCGCCCGCTGTTCGAGTCCGTCAACATGAGCGTTACCAAGGACGGCCGCGACGACGGCAACTGCGGTGCGACCAACGACGACATCCTTCACGCGGCCATCTGCCGCGTCGTCGCCGGCGGGATCACGGTCGTCGCCGCGGCGGCCAACGACTCGAGCTATGCCAGCCTGCGCATCCCGGCGAGCTACAACGAAGTCATCACAGTCTCGGCGCTCGCAGATACGGACGGCAAGTCCGGGTCGCTCGGGGGCAGCCGCTGCTGGTCGTGGGGCGGCTACGACCAGGATGATTCATTCGCCGACTTCAGCAACTTCGGTGGCGATGTCGACATCATCGCGCCGGGCAAATGCATCTGGTCCACCAAACCCGCGTCCACCTACGGCTACTCGTCCGGCACGTCGATGGCCGCTCCGGCCGTCGCGGGTGCCGTGGCGCTCTACAAGGAGAGCCGCCCGAACGCCACCCCGGCCGATGTCAAGGAAGCGCTCCAGTATCTGGGGAACCTCGACTGGCGGACGACGACAGACCCGGACAGCGTCCACGAGAAGCTGCTGGACGTCAGCCGGCTGTCGAACCTCGGGTCCTTCTCGGTCGGGATGGGCTCCGCCGACATCACCGGTGAGGCCGGCGGCACGATGACCGTGCCGATCCTGCTGTCACGCAGCTCCACCTTCTTCGAGCGGGTCCGCTTCAGCGTGACAAACCTCCCCTCCGGCTGGACCGCGCCCCTCAACCAGTCGAGCCTGATCGGCTGGACCGCCAACGCGACCACGATGCGCGTCAACATCCCACTCGGGACGCCGGCGGGCCGATACGACCTGCGGGTCGTGGCGACCAACCAGGGCCGAACCGACACCGTGACCGTCCCGATCCAGATCGTGTCCGATAACCCGACCGCCAGGGCCCCGGTCGCCACGCTCATGTACGCGGTCCAGGTCGGTGCGAGCAGCGTCTCCATGCGGGTCGCCTGGCCGGCCGCCACGGACCCCTCGTCCACGATCGCCGGGTACGAGCTCCAGATGCAGATCAACGGGGGCACGTGGGGCTATACGGTCCCGACCGGGCCGACCGTCCGCGAACTCAAGCGCCCGGTGACGATCAGCGGCGCCGACACGTACCGCTTCCGCGTCCGAGCCCAGGACAGCGCCGGGCATTGGAGTGCCTGGGCCATGGCGGCCCAGCCGAACCGGATCCGGCTCGTGGACGACCGAAGCAGCAGCATCAGCTACAGCGGCGGCTGGACTCGCAAGACCTACACGTACGCGGCGAACAAGACGCTCACCGCGTCCAGTCTGCCCGGGTCTCGGGCGACGATGACGTTCACCGGTCGCGGCATCGCGGTCGTTGCGCCGCGGAATGCGTACCGCGGCAGCGTCGACATGTACCTCGATGGCAAGTTCGTGAAGACGCTCACCCTGCGCTCGACGACGTCCGTCACCCGACAGGTCGTGATCGCCCGCGCCTGGAGCACGGTCGGCACCCATACGATCCAGCTGCGCGTGCGCAGCGGGAACAGCTATCCGCTCGTGGAGCTGGACGCCTTCCTCGTCGACAACTGACCCGTGCGCGGCTAAGGTGTCGTCCCGACGACCCGGCCGGTGAGATCCGGGCTCCGCGGGCACGATCTGGAGACCAGCTGTGGCGCGAGCGATGTGGAAGGGGGCCATCCAGTTCGGGCTCGTCACCATCCCGGTGAAGCTCTACCTGGCGACCGAGTCCAAGGGCATCGCCTTCAACATGCTCCACAAGGACGACCTGTCCCGGATCCAGATGAAGATCGTCTGCCCGGTCGAGGATGAGGTCATCTCGCGGTCGGAGACCGTGAAGGGCTACGAATACGCCCCGGGCGAATACGTCGTGGTCACCGATGAGGACCTCGAGAACGTCCCGCTCAAGACGGTCCGCTCCATCGAGATCGAGCAGTTCGTCGAGTCCGCCGAGGCGGAGACCAACACCCGGTTCGTCAAGCAGGCCTACTACATCGAGCCGGACAAGATCGGCCGCAAGGCGTTCACGCTCCTCAAGTCCGTCCTTCGCGACAAGGGCCTGACGGCGATCTGCAAGGTCGTGATCAAGGACCGTGAGGCGCTGGCCGCGCTGGATCCGTTCGAGAACACGATGGTCCTGTCCACGCT
>JBKJXL010000305.1:0-4792 GCA_046716225.1 Candidatus Limnocylindrales bacterium
GTCGCCCCGCTGCCCGGTCAGACCGAGACCGAATGGGGCCTGATCTGGGACGACGTCCCGGCCGACTTCCCGATCTTCGCGGGCGCCAAACCGTCCGACGAGGCGGCGGTGGGTCCGACCTCGGCGACGCTTGTCGTCGATGGATCGGATGCCGCCACCATCGCGGCGTGGACGGCCGACCAGCTGACCCAGGCCGGCTACGAGGTCGGCGGTGGGACGGCGCTCGAGGACGGCAGCTACCCGATCGACGCCATCCGCGACACCGAGTGCCAGGTCCATGTCGAGGTAGCGCCGCTTGGCGGCCTGACATCGATCACGATCCTGTATGGCGCCGGATGCCCGAACCCCTGAGCCAAGGAGTCGACTGACGTGAAGCCTCGACGCCACGACTTCTTCGGTTCCGGCCGGCCGGATCCGGCAGCTGCCGCTGCGCTATGATTCGGGCTGGTCAGCCGGGATCGGATTCGCCTTCTAGCTCGGGGGACTGCTTGATGCAGTCAGCACAGCCACGTGACATCGGTGCGCTAGCGCTCGTCGTGGGCCTGTTCCTTGTCCTCTTCGTCGTGACGCTGCTGTACGGGACCACACCCGCCTGACACGGGTCGTCATGGATCCGACCCGAGATGTCCGGGGCAGGAACCTCTAGTCGTACAGGCGCTCGAGGTGCCAGGTGCCGTCGATGCGGTCGAGGTAGACGAGGGCGAGCCAGCGTTCGCCGACCACCTTGACGTAGTCGCGGGCGATGGGCTGGCGCCACCAGGCTTCCTCGATGCGCCAGCGATTGCAGACCTCGACCGGCTCGCGGCGACCGTTCCAGCGGATGGCGGTGAGCGTGCCGACAGCGTCGGTCTCGACATCGATGAGCGGGTGCTCGCGCAGCAGGCGGGTCATCCGAGATCCACTGGACGCCACGCCCAGCGCCGTTCGGGGAGTGGCGCTTCGGGGTCCACCAGGTCCATCCGCCGGATGCGATCCTCGCCGAACGTGAGCGCGAGGCGGGCTAGTTGCCAGGCGAGCCGGGCGTTCCGAGCAGCCTGCGGCACGAACAGCGGGAGCTGCTGACCGGCGGCAGGTTCCGCGCCGGCAAGTTCCAGCGACAGCCGTGCGACCGCGGCCGGTGGTGGTGTCCGTTCCAGGCGGGCGAACAGGAGGCGTTCGATGGCCTCGGCGTCCCAGGTGGGTTCGGGGAAGCGCTGCGCCGCGACGAGCTCCCCAGGCGTGCCGGCCGGGGCGAAGGCGAGATCCAGGTCCAAGCGCAGGCTGGCGCGCGTGACGGCGAGGCCACGCGTGGCGATCTGCGTGGTCAGCGCCGCGACCAGTCGATGGAGCACGAACCGGAGCGGTTCGAGGTCTTCCACGGACGGCTCGACCGGGACGGCGAGGGCGAGGCGCTCGGGGGTCCGGCGCGGCCGGAACGGATCGGTCTCCTCGCCGTGGGACCGGGCGTGGATCCGGGCTCCTTCGGCCCCGAAGCGGGCGACGAGGGCCGAACCGGGCAACGCGGCGACCGCGCCGATCCGTCGAAGGCCGAAACGCGACAACCGGGCCCGGATGTCCGGGTCCGTGGTCAGCAGGCCGGCGGGACGCGGGGCGAGGAACGCCGCTTCGCCGCGGGACGGGACGAGGAGTGGCGTACCGGGACGGGCGTGGACCGCCGCGATGGTGGCCGCGAACCGGGTCCCGGCGGCACCGACCTTCGTGCCACCAGTGCCATCGGCGCCTTCGCCCTCCGGCTCCGGCAGGGCCCCCGCGAGGGCCGCAACCAACCGGCCGACGAGGACCGGTTCCGCGCCCCACAACGGTTCGAGGCCGTCCGCCTGGACCTCGAACAGGCCGAACGCCGGGTCGATCGGGTCCGTGCTGCCGGCGAGACCAGGACTGAACGCTGCGAGTGCCTCGAAGACGGCTTCGGCGGTCGCTCGGTCCGCGTCCGGGTCCGCCTCGATGAAGGCCGCCTCAGGGGCGAGCCGGTGTGCGCTCCCGAGCGGCATCCCGCGCCGGATGCCCAGCGCCCGGGCCTCCGGGCTCGCGTCGATGACCGGGCCCGGATCCCACGGCCGGCCGCCCAGCACGATCGGACCCGGCGGGAAGGGCTCGGAGGCGCGCGCCCGAGCGAGCTGGAGCGGGAGGTGCGGCTGGTGGAGGTGGATGAGTCGCATCGCGGGTGGTCCGTTCGGGCTGGATCGCGGGGGCATGGACTGGGGGCTGGTCGAGCAGGAGGTCCGGGCGGCGAAGACAGGCATCCCGTTCACCGCCCTCGGCGTAGAGGATCCGGAGCGTCGCCCGTTTGCCCGGCGGCCCATATCGATTGCGGGCGACCACGGCCTCCGTCCGTTGGCCGACGACGTCGCGTCCGAGCCGGATCCAGGACCGTCTGGCGAGTTCCAGGCGGAGACCGGTCGCCTCGGCCACGGCCGTGGACAGGCCGCCGGCGGGACCGGACGTCTCGAGGACGACGAGGATCGCGTCCGACCGGCGGGCGAAGGCGGCCAGTCGCCCGAGTCGATCGGCGATCCGGGCCGGGCTGTCCGTGGGGGCGAGTCGGCCGCCGGGCAGGTCCAGGAAGAGCAGGTCCACCGAGCGGCCGGTGAGGAGCGAGCCGGCGATGGTGAGGCCCTCGTCCAGCGACGCCGGGGTGATGACGACGAACCATTCGAGATCGATGCCGCGGGCGACAGCCTCCACCGGATCGAACGAGCGGGCGAGGTCCAGCCAGGCCACCACCGATCCCTGGAACTGGGCCTCGGCCGCGACCCGGAGCGCGAGGGTCGTCCGGCCGCTGGAGCCGTCGCCGCGGATGGCGACACTGGCCGATCTGGGCAGGCCGCCGGGCCCGAGGATCGCATCGAGCGCCGCGAACCCGGTGTGGATGACGCGGTCGGCGGCGGGACGCGGGGCGGGGATCGCGGCCGGCGCATCCCCGGGGAGTGGCGCGATGGCGAGCGAGCCCACGACCTGCGGAGCTGCCGCTCCCCAGCGAGCCTGGAGGGTCGCCATGGCTGCCGTCACGTCCGGGGAAAGGGTCGCCATCGGACGGTCATAGTAGAACATCCGTTCTAGTCAGACAAGCCGTAGAACCCGATCTTCGCCCGCGTTACTCCCGGGCGCACATCCCCGATGAGTGAGCGCGGACGTGCGGTGAACCCTGCCGTTCATGCATCCTGGTCATCGATCCACGAGGGGTTCATCGCGGATCCGCGCCTCACAGACGCGCCGCGATCCTGGGAGACCCACGCGCAGTCCGTCACCGCCACGTCATGCGGCCCGCCTAGCATCGCTCCCCTACCATGCTGGCCATGCCGAGCCCATCGCCCGACGCCATCCCGGAGCGACCGATCCTGGTCGTCGACGACGACGCGAAGATCGTGCGGCTGGTGCGGACGTACCTTGAGCGCGACGGCTTCAGCGTGGTGACCGCGGCGGACGGCCCGGGCGCGCTCGATGCCATCGAACGCCATCAGCCGGCCCTGGTCGTGCTGGACCTGATGCTCCCCGAACTGGACGGCCGGGCCGTCATCCGGGCGGTCCGCGGCGACGACGAGGCGGCCGCGACGCCGATCCTCATCATCAGCGCCCGAGGTTCGACGCTCGATCGCATCACCGGCCTCGAGGACGGCGCGGACGATTACCTGCCCAAGCCGTTCTCCCCCGCCGAGCTGGTCCTGCGGGTCAAGTCGATCCTGCGCCGCACCGGGGGGACCGCGGGGGCCGTTCCCCCGCGTGTCGCCCCAGCCCCAGCCGGTGGGCCGCGCCCGACCGGACCGCGGGTCATCAGCCACGCCGATCTGGTCATGGACCTGGACCGCTACGAGGTCCACCGAGACGGCACGCCGATCGAGCTGACGAGGGTGGAGTTCCGGCTCCTGCAGACGCTGCTCGAGGCGGACGGACGCGTCCTGACGCGCGACCAGCTGCTCGATGCCGTCTATGGCCAGGACCAGTCCGAGGTCATGGACCGGACGATCGACGTCCACGTCGGCCGGCTCCGCGACAAGCTCCGCGACGACGCGGACGCACCTCGCTACGTGGCGACTGTCCGCGGCGTCGGCTATCGCGCGGCCCGGGTGGACTCGGCGTGTCCGGCCTGATGGGTCGCGGCATCGCCCTGCGGATCGCCCTCGCGGCCTTCCTGTCGGCGGCCGTGGGGATCGCGATCCTGGCCATCGGGGTCGCCGTCGTGGGGGCCGACATCTTCACCGCGCTCATGGTCGAAGCCGGCGACTCCGCCGATCACGCTCAGGCCATGTACGACGAGTCCGTCACCACCGTGGTGATCGCCGCGGTCGTGGTCGCGCTCATCGCCAGCGTCATCCTGGCGGTCGTCCTCGGTCGGATGCTGGCGAGCCCGCTCGAGGCAGTCGGGCAGGCCGCACGCCAGGTGGCCGATGGCGACTACGCCGCCCGGGTCCCGCGCGACGGTCCGGAGGAGATCGCCTCGCTCGCCGATTCGTTCAACCAGATGGCGGCCAGCCTCGAGCGCCAGGAGACGATGCGCCGCGACTTCATCGCCAACGCCGCCCACGAACTGCGGACGCCGTTGACGAACCTCCAGGGCTACCTCGAGGCGCTGCGCGACGGGGTCATCGTGGCGGACCGGGCGACCTACGAGTCGCTGTGGGACGAGGCCGAGCGGCTCGTCCGGCTGTCGCGGTCGCTCGATGCGCTCGCCGAGGGCGATGCGGCGCCGGGCTCGATCGTCCTCCAGGAAGTGGACCTCGCGGCGGCGATCCGCATCGCGCTCGAACTGGCGCAACCGACGCTGGAACGCGCGAACCTCACCGTCACCGTCGAC
>JBKJXL010000306.1:0-8845 GCA_046716225.1 Candidatus Limnocylindrales bacterium
CATCCAGTCCGCTCGTGAAGGTCCGGATCGTGGCCGACCGCAAGCTCGTGTTCGCGACGACCGGGGACCGCATCGCCTACACGCGGGACGGCCTGTCGCAGACGTTCCAGGCCCGCAACGTTCGTGACTTCACGGTGACCGCGGCGACGGATTACCGGACGCGTTCGCGGGTCGTGGACGGCACGACGGTCCGGGTCTGGTACCGGCCGGGCTCACCTGGGGCCGCCATGCTCGATGCCGCCGCAGACGCCTTCCACCTGCTTCGAGCGCGACTCGGGCCGTATCCGTACCCGGTGTTCAAGATCGTGGAATCCGCGGGCGGGTACGGCATGGAGTCGCCGGCGCTCATCTGGATCCCGCGCGGCGTGTCGAGCGCGAATCTCCGCTACCTCGCCGCTCACGAGACGGCCCACCAGTGGTTCTACGGGCTGGTCGGCAACGACCAATCGAGCCAGCCGTTCGCCGACGAGGGTCCTGCCGACTTCGCCGCCCGATCGATCCTTGGGCTTCGACGCGGGAGCCGCTGCGCCACGACCACCCTGGATCGCTCGATCTACGCCTACACGTCCGCCTGCTACTACGAGACGATCTACATCCAGGGTGGCAACCTGCTCGACGACGCCCGCAAGAAGATGGGCTCGTCCGCGTTCTGGGCGGCCATTCGCACCTACATCGCGAACAACCGCTACGAGATCGCGGGCACTGGCTCGCTGCTGGATGCACTGGACGCGGCGACGCCGCTGGACCTGTGGTCGACGATGTTCCGCTCGAGGTTCCCGGGGCTCGCGTCGTAGGAGCTCACTGCCGCGACGGTGGCCCGGGCTGCCCGCGCGTCGCCGGCGAGGGCCCTCGGCATCTGGCGCCACTCCCGCGGGATGAGCGGTCGCCACGCACGCCAGCCCGCGACCAGCCACGCCGACACGGCACGTTCACGCGGACCCCAGCCGAACTCGTACGCCTCGCGCACCGAGGCCGGCAATAGCGCGAGTGACGGCCAGAGCGTCCAGCTGTAGCTCGCCGCTGGGATGCGGCTCAGGAGTGGCGCCGCGGCCGGCATCAACGGTGCGAGGGGCGGGTGCAGGATGACGCCCGCCAGTTCCCGGGCGAGTGGTCCGGGCTTGACCGGCCCATCGGGCGCGAGCATCCCAGCCACATACGCTTCGAACGCCTCGAAGTCCTTCGGCAGCAGCGCGTCCGGAACCCCGAACGCTCGTCCGATCTGGCGCGTCTCCTGGTAGGCACGCTCGCGGCGCTCAGGCGTCAATGGCTCGATCCAGCGTTCGTTGACGACCAGCGTCGAGTCGACGAGCGTGGCGTGGACCCAGAGCGAGAGATCCGGGTCGCGGGCGCTGTAACCCGTCCCGACGATGCCCCGATGCATCGCGTTGAGCCGCCGGATCTCCGCGCGGGCAGCCGGACCCGTGCCGTACACGATCGTCAGGTAGCTCTTGAGCGTGGCCGCCAGTCGCCGCCACGGGTCGGCCCGGAAATCGGAGTGCTCGTCCACGCCGGCGGCGACGGCCGGGTGGGCGATCTGGAGCAGCAGCGCGCGCGGGCCGGCGCCCAGGAGGAGCATCGCCTCTCGGTTGAGCGCCCACGCCTCCGAATCGGGGCCGTACATCCCGCACAGCGCATCGTGCGTATCCACCGCTGCACGATAGCCGGGACACGAGAGGGACGCCGATGAGCCACAGCGCCACATGGGGCGCCGACTTCGATCCGGATGAGCTGGCCCGCCTCGAAACGCGGATGTGGAAGGCCTACTACCGACGCCAGCCGGCTCGCCTCTTCGCGCTCCTCTTCGAAGCGCTGCACGCGCAGGCCCGCGTTTCGTGGCCTCGAACCCTGGCCGCCAGCCTCCTGCTCACGAAGGCCGCCGCCGGTTTCGCCCGATCGGACGGCGACTACGAGCGCTTCGCGCCGGACATCGGTCGGGCGTACCGGCTCCTCGGCCTGCCCGACCACGTGGACGCCGAGGCCGTCGCCCGGCACGAACTGCGCTGGTGGGTCGTCCGTCGCGAACTCGGTCTGGCCTCCGGGGCCGCCGCCGGCGACGCCATCACGGACCTGTACGCCTCCATCTACGACGTCCCGCGCGAGCGCCTCGCCGAGGCCGGCCGCCTTCGAGGCCTGGCCGCGGAAGTCCGCGACCGCGGCGCCACCGACGATCCGGACGGCTCACGAGGCTCAGGCCGCGATGACTGGCCCGAGGTCGCCCGCCTGTTGCGGGACTCATATCGAAGCCTGCACGAGGGTCTCCGGACCACCGATGCGGGCTGAGCTGCCTCTAGCCCGGGCCCGGATCGCCGCTCAACACGCTGACGAGCTCATGTGGGCTGTGGATCCTGGCCCGTTTAGCCTTGGTCGTCGGCGGCTACATCGGCCGGAGCGTCAGGTCGTCGTAGTCCTGGATCCCCATCAGCCCTCCCCGGGGCGCGTGGCATCGGCATGGAGCCGCCGGGACGGGGGCGCGGCCTCAACGGAGGATAGCAGCGTGGCAGGCGTTGCAACGATGCGCTTGTCCAGGTCAGGAACAGGCACGAAGAAGTAGCGCTTGCCGCGCTTGATGCGGATCAGGAAGCCGCGCTCCACGAGGTCAAGCAGGTCCGTCCGGGCCGTTTGAAACGCGATGCGATGGCTCGTCTGGTGGGACCGGAACGAGTACTCCGCATCGACGTGCTGCATGGCGTGCGAGAGCAGGGCGATCTGACGGTGATTGAGGTCCGTGTCGCGCAACAGACGGCTCGCCTTTCGAAGTTCGGCCATCTTGTTTCGAAGATAGGCTTGGACATCCTCGATCGCGAGTTTGATCACGCGTAGTTGATGGAGCAGAAAGTAGGTGGCGTCGTTGCCGTCCCGCTCCGTGAGCTGGAAGGCTCTCGAGTACTGGGCCGGGGCACGACGCAGGATCCTGGATATGGACAGGAACTCGACGATCCAATAGCCACTGCGGAGCATCGACCAGTAGAACAGCGCTCTGGCCGTACGACCGTTTCCGTCCTCGAATGGATGGTCATAGCCCAGCCACAAGTGCAACACGATGGCCCGCACGATGGGGTGGGTGAATCCCTCGGTTGAACCACCATTGGCGTAGTCGCACATCGCGGCCAGCCGTTCGTCCAGCTGCTCGGCCGGCGGCGGCTCGTGAACGACGGTGCCGTCCGACGCCACGACTGCCACCCGATCGTCGCCAGGGCGCTGGATCCTGCCGGCGGCGTCGGCATCCTGCAGCGTTCCTTCGGTCAACATGCGCTGGAGATCGGCAACGACATCGACGGTCATCGGCTGCGTTCGATAGTCGGCAAGCGACTGCATCGCGCGATAGTTGTTGGCGATCATGCGCTCGCTCTTGTCGCGAGGTGCTCGGCCCGAACGGAGCAGGTCCTTGGCAACCTTGCGGGTCGTCGCGGCTCCTTCAAGTTGACTCGAGGTGATCGCTTCTTCGATCAATGTGCTCACCAGGTAGCGGCGCTTCAACGACGGCTCGGTCACGGCCTCCGTCATGAGGATGGCCCCGGCGCCGTATTGGTCGATCCAGTGGAGGAGCTTCAGCGCCTCGTCGGGCAGCATGTAGGTGAAGGGACTCCCAGAACCCGAGGCCAGTGGCAGCGTCCGGGCTGTGACCGTGCGTGCAAACTTGATCGCGACCCACCACTCCATGACGCTCAGGTCCAGCGGCGGTCGTCGATGGCGCAGCTCGTCCCAATGCAGATAGCGACCGTTGACCGTGGGCCCGATGCCGGCGCCAAGGATCGCTGGCAGGCGCATATCGTCGAGCCTTGGTGCGAGATCCGACAGCTGAGGTGCCTGTGCCGGGAGGCGCATCTACTCAAACCTACTAATCGTAGTCAGATCAGTAGTTTGAGTCGCGGGCGGCTCCCTGTCAATATCTACTGACATCCACTGCGTCAGTAGTTGTGGGGACGGTCGCCCCGAGATGGCTATTCCCAGATCGACACGTGCGGTCGGCAAAGGACGCGGTCACAATTCCGGAGCTGCGGCGTCTCTCACCTGAGCGTCGCCACCGGACACATCGTCGGGGGGATGGCGACGCTCGCCATCACGTAGGCACGACATGCGACTGATCGCCGTTCTCGCCCTGGCTGGGTCAATCGTCCTGAGCGCGTGTTCGGCGGCCGGGACGGCCACCCCACAACCGGCATCGTCCGCGGACGCCCTGACGACGCCCGAGGAGGCCGCGCTCCTTGCCGGCGCGCGGATGGATCTCCAGGGAACGTGCGGGCCGCTGCGCGTCGGCCTGCCGGATGGCGCGATCGCCGCGATCGCCTGTCGGCCCTCGAGCGACGTCGTCGGTCAGGCCGCGGTCTACCTCTTCGACACGGAGGCGGCGCTCATGGCCTCGTACCTGGCGCGCCTCACCGAGCTTGGGATCCAGCCACGCACGAACGGCGGTCGCTGCCTCCCGGGGCGGGCCTCGGAGGGCGCGTACGTGCCGGGCGATGAGGGTCCCGACCTCAGCTCGACCCGTGGTGCGTGCTACCTGGATGACGCCGGCGATGCGGACTACGTCGCCATGCTGCCGCCGTTCGCGCTGATCCAGGTCGACGGCATCGTCCCCGATACGGAAGCGGTCGAGCGGTTCGGATGGCTGGGCAACCAGGACCAGCCTGGCAGTCCGACGATCTGGAGCCCGACCGGGCCGCTCAGCCCGGAGAAGTAGCGGTCAGGCGGGGGTCGGCGCCTCCCAGATCCGCTGGTCCTTCCATGCGTACGCCCAGACATCGATCTCGGGCGGGGTGATCCCGAGCGTCGTAAGCGCGGTGCAGATCTGGCTGCGATGGTCCGTGCCATGGTGGATGACCTGGGCGAGGCGGATGCCCAGCGGAGCGTGCGAATCGGTGCCGTCGTCGCGATGCCGGATGACGTCGAGTGCGGGATCCAGTTCCTGCACGAGGAACGTCACCCACTCCGGGCCGTTCGCCTCCATCGACGCGCGAAGCTCGGCGATCGACATCGAGTCCTCGTCGATCTCCGCGTGGGCGCCGCCGGTCAGCGCATACAGGTAGCCGTGATCCGCCCCGACCGTGTGGCGGGCGATCGCGAGGATGGACCCGTACGTTCCGGGCACGTCCGTCGCGAGCTGCGAATCGTCGAGCGCCAGGCAGGCGTCGAGCAGCGTGGTCGTCGCCCAGATGTGGTGGCCGAAGGCGTCGGCCAGCAGCGAGATGGTCATGTGGGCAGTCCCTCCATTCGTCGTACGGTGGCCATCACCTGGCTCGGATCTTCCAGTACGAGTCCTTCTTCACGACCTTGTCGTCGCGAAACGTCCACAGGTCGCAGCCCCTGACGTCGATCCGTTGGCCCTCGGTCGTCGTTCCGGACAACGTCCACTCAGACGCCCCGCGATCACCATCGACGAAGTGTTCATCCTGCTGATATCGGATGTCGGGGATCCCGGAGAAACGGGCGGCGAACGCCTCGCGGATCGCCTCCGCACCGACGAATCGCGTGCCCCACGGTTCCGCTCCCGTCGGACCTTCGAAGACGGCGTCGTCCGCGACGTGGGCCATGATCCCGTCGAGGTCATGTTCATCGAAGGCAGTCGCGATCGCCTTGAGCATCCGCATCGCGTCGTCGTGGTCCAAGTGCAGTGCACCTCTGCGATTCCTGGCGTCGAGCGTACCTGACACCATCCGCCGGGTGCCTCCGGATCGCAGCGACCGGCACGCGAGGCCCTCAGCTCACCGCTTGCCTCACGAGAGCGGCGATCCTTGCCTCGTCGGCGGCGGTCAACTCCGTCAGACCGAAGGCGGTCGGCCACATGGTGCCGTCGTCAAGCTTCGCCTCGTCGTTGAAGCCGAGCGTCGCGTACCTCGTCTTGAACTTCTGCGCGGCCTGGAAGAAGCAGATGATCTTGCCGTCCCTGGCGTAGGCGGGCATCCCGTACCAGAGTTTCGGCGTCAGGCCCGGCGCATTGGCCTTGATGACCGCGTGGAGCCGCTCGGCCATGACCCGATCGGATGGCTGCATCTCGGCGATCTTCGCAAGCACCTCGCCTTCCACGTCCGCCTGCTTCCCGCGGCGCGCCTCCGCCTTCTGCTCCTTGGCGCGTTCCCTCATCGCGGCCTTCTCTTCATCCGAGAAGACGGCGCTCCTTGCGGGCTTGTTCGTAGCTGTCATCGAAGCTCTCCGGTGCTGCGGGTTTCAACGCCGACCGCTGGGCTAGCGGCCCTCGGGGCGCCGGCCGATCATCCACCAGGCCGTCGGGAACAGCAGCGCGGCGGCCGTCAGCTTCAGCGCGTCCCAGGCGAGGAACGGGGTGAGTCCGAACGCGATCGTGTCGGACCAGGACAAGCCGCCGACGACCATCAGCCAGGGCAGGCCGATCGCGTAGATGACGATCTCGCCCAGGATCATCGCGCCGAACGAGCCGCCGATGTGGCGGTCCCAGCCCAGCTCAGCGAGGCGGCCGACGAGGGCGCCGGCGACGATGAACCCGATGAGGTAGCCGCCGGTCACGCCCAAGATGACGTCCGTGCCGCCGGACTGACCGGCGAAGAATGGCAGGCCCACGAGCCCCAGGAGCACGTACAGCAGCACGGAGGTCGCGCCGCGGCGGAAGCCGAGGGCGCCACCCGCCACGAGGACGCCGAACGTCTGGCCGGTGAGCGGCACTGGTGTCGTCGCGATGTACACCTGCGCGGTGAGCCAGATGAACAGCGCGCCGGCGACGATCAGGACGATGTGCCGCACGCGGGCGTTCATCAACTCGGCCAGGTCGACCGGAACGAGGAAGTCCGCGAGGGTGATGCCTCGGTCCGCGGCGGTACTGCGGTCGAGTCGTGGGATGGCGATCGTCATCGCCGGGAGTCTAGCATCCGGCCGAGTCGCCGGAAACTCGGATCCGGGCGGTCCATCTGGCCGTCGTGCCAGCGCGCACCTGCCAGGTTCCCATCCTGGATGAACCTGCATGCTCGACCCCAGGTTGTGACGCGGATTGTCGGTCTCGCGCACGTTCACGAGGGACTCGTTGCGATCCGGGCCCTGGCAGGGCCCTGGCAGGGCCCGGGTCCGCAAGTCCGAGCGAAGCCCTGGCCCGCGAGTCCGAGCGAGGCCCTGGCCCGCGAGAGGTTCGCCCGCGCCCGGCCACCCGCCCGGATCACCCGCCCGGATCACTCGTACTGGACAGCCCGGATGATCGAGATGCGGCTGGCGATGCGGGCCGGGTAGGCGGCGGCCAACATCGCGACGGTCACGCCGAGCACGAACGCCGCGAAGACGATGGCCCACGGCACGAGCGCCGCGAGGTCACCGATGTCGAGGCTGGCGCCCGCCAGCACGACCATGACCAACCCCACAACGAGTCCCGCGGCGACACCGACGAGCGACCCGGCGAGCCCGACGATCCCGGCTTCGACGACTACCGACCGCCAAACCTGGCCGCGGGTCATCCCGGCGGCACGCAGGACGCCGATCTCACGGACGCGCTCGATCACGTTCATCGTCAGTGTGTTGACGATCCCGAGCGCGGCCACGATGACGGCGATCAGCGCCAGTGCATCGAACAGGCTGAAGATCCGCCCGAGTTCACTCTCGATGGCGACCTGGATCTGAGCCAGCGTGACGACGTCCAGGGCCGAGAGGGCTGCGGTCGTGACCAGGTCGTCCCGCGCGGTGGCCGGCGCGTCCGAGGCGAACCGGACAGCGAACGCATCAGCGCCCAGCACCCCGAGTCGCCCCATCGCGTCCTTCCAGCCGACGAGCATCGCCTCGCCGCCGCGGCCGGGCAGCGTGCGCTCGGCGATGCCGACGACGCGCAGGCGGAGGACGGAACCGTCGATCCCGGCGACGTCCACGGTCTGGTCGAGCGTGAGGCCCAGGCGCGTGGCGAGGGCCTCCGGGACGATCGTGGCACCCCCTTGATCGATGGCGGCGAGGGCCATGTCCCGCTCGCCCGCGACGAGCCTGAGGCGCCCATCGGCGGCGAGATCGGCGCCGGAGACGGCCGCCCCGTCGGTCCGGTTGACACCGACGGCGATGTCGAACGTGGCGATCTCGGTCACCCGGGCCACCCCGGGCGACTGGGCGAGGGCCGCGGCGACTTCCTCGTCCGGGGCGATCGGGCGGATGGACGTGGCGACGACATCGCCCGGGATGACGTCGGCGATCCAGGCGCCGGCCGAGACCCGTGCGTTCTGGCTGACCGCCCCCAGCGCCACGACCGCGGCCAGCCCGACGGCGAGCGGCCCGATGGTCAGGATCGCGCGGCTTCGGTCACGGGTCAGCGATCCACGCGCGAGCCGCTCCTCGAGGCGGAATAGCAGGGCGAACGGGGCGCCGGCCGCCCGGGTGAGTGGACGCAGGACGAGTGGCAGCAGGAGCGTGGCGATGAGCAGGATCGAGTAGACGACGAGCGCGCGGACCACGCCGGCGTCGCCGATCCCGCGCGGCCAGACCAGCAGGCCGGCGATGGCCACCGAGACGAAGATGACGACCAACCAGCCGAGTCGGGCGCGACGGGCGGAGTCGCCTTCCGTTCGGGCCTTCAGGGCTTCGATGGGCGAGATACTGCCGGCACGACGCGCCGGGCCGAGCGCGGCCGCCAGGGTCACCACGACGCCGATGAAGATCGCCGCCACGAAGGCCGAGACCGGCAGGCTGGGCGTGTCAAGCGTCACGTCACCGACCGTCCGGACCCAGGCGACCATGAGCGCCGCGAGGATCGAGCCGATGACGACGCCGAGCAGCGACCCGGCGACGCCGAGCAGGAACGCCTGGCGCAGCACGAACCCGGTGATCTGCCCGCGGGTCGCCCCGGCGGCCCGCAACAGGCCGAGCTCGCGGGCCCGCTCGACGAGGGTCATCGACAGCGTGTTGAAGATGA
>JBKJXL010000307.1:0-4569 GCA_046716225.1 Candidatus Limnocylindrales bacterium
CCCACGACCTCGACGATCGGGCGGCCGCGAACCTGCTGGCCTACCTCGATGACGAGCGCGAGGCGACCGGCGCCCTGCCCACGGACCGACGAGTGGTGGTGGAACGGTTCCGCGACGAGCTCGGCGACTGGCGTCTGTGCCTGCTCACGCCGTTCGGTGGTCGCGTCCACGCGCCGTGGGCGCTCGCCATCGAGGCCCGCCTGCAGGAGCGACTCAGCCTGGACGTCCAGACGATCTGGTCGGACGACGGGATCGCGATCCGGCTGCCGGAGGGTGACGCGCCGCTCGACGGCATCGAAGGGCTCCTGTTCCCGGACCCCGACGACCTGGAGGACCTCGTGGTCGGCCAACTCGCGACGTCGGCCCTGTTCGCGAGCCGGTTCCGCGAGAACGCGGCCCGCGCGCTGCTGCTCCCGAGGCGGCGGCCCGGGACGCGGACACCGCTCTGGCAGCAGCGCCAGCGCGCGGCGGACCTGCTTGCCGTGGCCAGTCGATACGGCAGCTTTCCGATCCTCGTGGAGACTTATCGCGAGTGCCTCAGCGATGTCTTCGACCTGCCGGCCCTGCGCGAGATCCTGGCCGGCGTCGGCCGGCGCGAGATCGCGATCCACAGCGTCGAGACCGTCCGATCCTCGCCGTTCGCGAGCAGCCTGCTGTTCGACTACGTGGCCGCCTACATGTACGACGGCGATGCGCCCCTCGCCGAACGTCGGGCCGGCGCGCTCACCCTGGACCGCGACCTCCTGCGCGAGCTGCTCGGCCAGGAAGAACTGCGCGAACTGCTGGATCCCGACGCGCTCGCGGACCTCGAACTGAGCCTCCAGGCGCTGACCGACGACCGGCGCGCGACCACGCTCGACCAGCTCCACGACCTGCTCCGCCGGCTGGGCGACCTGGGTGAGGGAGAGATCGCGGCCCGGACTGTCGGGGGATCGCTCGTCGCGACAGCCTGGCTGCAGGACCTTGCCGCGAGCCGGCGGGCGGTCGTCGTCCGCATCGCCGGCGTGGACCGCTGGGTCGCGGTGGAGGACGTCGCGCGCTTCCGCGACGCGATCGGGGTGTCGGTGCCGGTGGGGATCCCGGGGGCGTTCCTCGAGCCGACGCAGGACGCGCTCGGTTCGCTCCTCGCGCGCTGGGCTCGGACGCACGGGCCATTCCTGTCGCCCGAACCCGCCCGCCGCTGGGGCCTCCCCGTCGGGATCGTCGAGGACGCCCTGGAACGAGCCGCGGCGGCGGGATCGCTGCTGCGAGGTGAGTTCAGGCCGGGCGGCGCCGAGCGCGAGTGGTGCGACCCGGATGTGCTTCGGCTCCTTCGGCGCCGGTCACTCGCGCGCCTTCGCCACGAGGTGGAACCGGTCGATCCGGCAGCCCTGGCGCGGTTCCTGCCGATGTGGCACGGCATCGCGGCGGTCGGTGACTCCCCACCACCGTTCCGTGGATCGGCCGCGCTCGAGCGCCTCGCGGAGGTCGTGGACCAGCTCGCCGGCGTCCCGCTGCCGGCATCCGTGCTGGAGCGCGACATCCTGCCGGCGCGGATCCCCGGCTACCAGGCAAGGCTGCTCGATGAGCTCGGGGCGCTGGGCGAGGTGGCCTGGGTGGGCCACGGTCCGCTCGGTCGCGACGACGGCCGGATCGCCCTGGTCAGGCCGGGTCGCGAGGTCGTCCGACCTGTCGGGCCGGCGGACGGTCTGGAACGTACGACCGGCCCGCGCCACGACGCCATCCGCGAACACCTCGGACGGCTGGGTGCCTCGTTCTACCGCGAGCTGTTCGCCGCGGCGGGAGGCGGCCCGGACCGTGACGTGCTCGACGCGTTGTGGGACCTGGTCTGGGCTGGCGAGGTCACCAATGACACGTTCGCGCCGTTGCGCGCCCTGCGCTGGAAGCGCACGGGGAGTGGTGCGAGCCGGCGGCCGCGGGTCGGTCGTCTGACCAGCCTCGGGCCACCGGAAGCGGCCGGACGGTGGTCCCTCGTTCAACCGACGGTGACCTCACCGACCGAACGGCTCCATGCCCAGAGCCTCGCCCTGCTGGAGCGACACGGCGTCGTCACTCGCGAGGCGGTCGCGTCCGACGGTATCGAGGGCGGCTTCAGCGCGGTCTATCCGATCCTGCGCGCGATGGAGGAAGCGGGCCGGATCCGGCGCGGCTACTTCGTCGATGGGCTCGGAGCGGCGCAGTTCGCCCTGGGTGGCGCGCTGGACCGGTTGCGAGCCGTCCGCGACGCGTCCGATGATCCGGCGCGAGCGAACGTCTACCTCCTCGCGGCGACCGACCCGGCCAGCCCGCTCGGAGCCGCGTTGCCGTGGCCGCGCCGCGATGAGGCGGATCGACGACCGCTCCAGCGAGCCGCCGGCGCGTACGTCGCCAGCGTGGACGGAGCCGCCGTTCTGTATCTCGAGCGCGGCGGGTCCACGCTCCAGACCCTCGTCCCGGCCGACGACCCGGCGGTCGCCGCCGCGGCGCTTGGTGCGCTTCGTGCCCTCGTCGTGGATGGCCGGATGCGCGAACTCGTCATCCGCAAGGTGGATGGCCTGCCGATCGGGGAGTCTCCGTGGCGCGAGGCGCTCCTCGCCGGCGGCTTTACGCCCGGGTATCGCGGACTGACGCTGCGCGGCCAACGGTGATCGCGAGATAAGCGCCGCGTGCTAGGATAGCCATATGAAGCGCGTATCCGAGACAAAAAGCGCCACATATGAGCGACCGGGTCGAGCGTCCGTTGGCGTCCGTGAGTTGCGCGACCACCTGTCCTCGTACCTCGAACGAGTGAAGGCAGGCGAGACGATCACGGTCACGGAGCATGGCCGTCCGGTCGCGAGGCTGGTGCGCGATGAGCCACTGTCGCCTCACATGCTCAAGCTCGTGGCGGAGGGTACGCTTACCCTCGCGACCAAGCCGTTCCCTCGATGGGATGACATCCCGCACGTTGTGTATGACGGATCCGTCCAGGACCTGATCGATGAGGTTCGAGGCGATTGATCGCCTACCTGGATAGCTCGGCGATCCTCAAGCAGTACCTGCTGGATGAGCCTGGCCCCGCTGATGTCCATGGCCTTGCGGCCGAGTCGAAGGTGGTTATCACGTCCAGGCTCTCGTTCGTGGAGGTTCGAGTCGGGCTTGCGGCCGCCAGGCGTTCGAAGCGGTTGGACCTCGCCACGCACGACCGCGCCGTCGTCGCCTTCATGGACGCATGGGCTGGCTACGATGTCCTCGAACTCTCCGAGGGCATCAGTGCGCGTGCCGGAGCCATCGCGGAGACGTATGGTCTTCGAGCCGGCGACTCGATCCAGCTCGCCTCCATGCTGGAACTCGATCCGCTCCACGAGGTCATCGTGATCGCCTGGGACGCCAGGCTGCGGACCGCGGCCAGGGCGGCTGGACTCGCGGTCTTCCCATCGGCCGGTTGAGTGCCTGAGGGCGACACGCTGTTCCGGACGGCAGCCGGGCTGCGGCCGTACCTCGTGGGCCGGACCGTCACGGCCGCGCGCGCCAGTGGCCCTGGATCCATCCCGCAAATCCATCGCGTGATCGGGCACGAGATCACCGCGGTCGAGTCGCTCGGCAAGAACCTGCTCATCCGCTTCGAGGGCGGTCTCGAGCTCCGCACACATCTGCGGATGAACGGGTCGTGGCACCGCTACCGGCCGGGTGAGCGATGGCGACGCCCGCCCGCCCGGGCCCGTCTCGTGCTCGAAGTCCCTGGTGCCGTCGCGGTCTGCTTCGACGCACCGGTCGTGGAGCTCCTCGAGCAGCGGGCCGAAGCGCTGCATCCGGCGCTCGCGTCGCTGGGGCCGGACCTCCTGTCGCCCGACGTGGATGCCGCCGAAGCCGTTCGCCGCCTCCGCGATCCGTCCCGCGCGAAGACCGAGATCGCCGAAGCGCTGACCGACCAGCGCGCGCTCGCCGGGATCGGCAACGTCTACAAGAGCGAGATCCTCCACATCGAGCGGGTGTCGCCGTTCGCCGCCGTCCGAGCGCTCGAAGACGACGCCCTCGCGAGGCTGGTCGCCACTGCCATCCGCCTGCTCCGCGCGAACGTGGTCGGCGGCCGTGGCCCGAAGCGCGTCACCACGACGGGCGATCGTGGTGCCCCCGGCCCGCTGTACGTCTACGGCCGAGCCGGACGTCCGTGCCGTCGGTGCCGGACGCCCATCGCCCGCGACCGGCAGGGGAGCGAGCTGCCGCGCCTCACGTTCTGGTGCCCGAGTTGCCAACCCGCGCCGGGTATCATCGCGCCCGATGTGTGAGCAGTTCATCGCGCGGGCCAGCGAACCGTTCCGCCTGGACGACCTGTGGCCGATGGCCGAGAAGCTCGATCGGTTCGGGCTTGGCGGGTTCGGCTGGGGCGTCGCCTGGATGGACCGCACCGGGGTCCTCGGGAGCCATCGGGACATCCGCGCGTTCCGCGACGATCCCGGTCGCGAGGCCGTCGGGGCCACGGAGACGACCGCCGCCCTGGTCCACCTGCGCCGTCCATCAAAGCTGTCGACGCTGACCGTTCCCGACACTCAGCCGTTCGACGATCCGGCGGGCCGGTACGCCCTCAGTCATAACGGCGACCTGCTGGAC
>JBKJXL010000308.1:0-9027 GCA_046716225.1 Candidatus Limnocylindrales bacterium
AATCGGCAATTGCATGCGTCTTCGCTAATATTGAGTAGTGGTTGGGTCTGGCGCCGTCATACTAAGCGAGCGCCCCCGACGGTCTTGGGGGCCTTGAGCCGATCGCGCTGGGCAGTGTGCCTGTACGACGGATCGGGACTGAGTGGAGGATCCGACATGAAACGTGCGTCTCTCATGCTCGCGCTGGCGATGCTCGGGCTGTTGGCAGCGGCTCCCGCCGTCCAGGCCGCGCCATCGACAGCCTTCACCGGCGAGTGGGCCGCGATCGACATCGACGAGAACGACGTCGGCGACGGCAGCTTGATGCACCTCATCGTTGGCCCCGGTGCGCGCCCGCAGATCCTGTTCATCGATGAGAAAGCGACGGGTGGGGTGTGCGGCGGCCAAGCCAGCGAGTACTTCACCAGCTTGGTCAGAGGCTCCGTCGACGGGGACGTTCTGAGCGGCACGTTCATCGTGGCGAAGTGTGGCCACGTCACCGTGCTTATGAGGCCATTCGTCCGTGATTTCGCGCTGAGTTGGACCCTCGTGGATCACGACACGCTCATGGACGGATTCGGCGTCATCTGGACCCGGGCCTGACAACAAAGCCGCGTGCGGCTGCTACGGGCCGACGCTGACCCGATCAGCCAACCTAGGCCCGTCCCGCGAGGGGCGGGCCTTCTGTATCCCTCCCGCAGCTCGCGGTGGAGGACCGTCGCATCGTCCCCTGACCGGATCTGACTGTAACGAGCCGAGGCCGGGCGCGTCTCGTTCGTGCCGCGCATTCCGGCGGGCACGAACGAGGAGGACCGGGACATGGATCGAGATCGAGGTGGTCGGATGCTCGTCGGGTTGGTCGGCGCGCTCGTGCTCGCAGCTGGCTTCAGCTTCAGCGCGACTGGGGCCGTCGTCACGCGAGCCGGATCGGTCACCAACAACCACGGATCCAACGCCGTAGCGCAGGTCGTGTGGTCCGAGTCGTATGACCCGATCACGGACGTCGGCCATTACGGCGGCCTGTACGGCGATGTCGAGGAGTGGGGGACGATCTTGGGCCTCTGGGAGGTGGATGACCAGGCGATCACCTGCGCCGACGGCTCGGCCGGCAAGTCGTCGACGTGGACGAACGGCGACGGGCCCGGCCAGGTGACGATCGCGCCCGATCTCTCCCGCGCCGCCGTGAGCGGTGTCCTGACGATCACCACCAGCACGTACGACTCGTGCACGGACACCTATCAGACCGTCGCGACGATCACAGGCGTGACCATGCGACTGGAGCTTGTTGCGACGACCAGGCTGTCGAAGGACCTGTGGAAGTTCCACGACCTCGTGCCCGGGGAGTACAACTTCAAGTCGACCGCGCGGACCAAGTCGCGCGACGCCACCGGGACGGCGCTCCTTGGCGGCGAGCCGTACGACTACGACGCCGGTCTGATCAGCTCCAACAGCTGGCGTGAACACACCGGCTCCCACTGAGGCACGTATCAGCCGACGATCGACAGCGGGGCGATCCCGGCGAGTGGCCCGTCCGGCTTCGGTGCCGCCAGCTCCGGCTCGGGACCGCGGTCCGCGCCACGGGCCGCCTGCTCGGCGTCAAGCTGGGCGACGAGGACGGGCAGGGCGGCCTGGAGCGCCGCGCCGTAACCGGGGCCGATCCCTTCCATGAGCGCCTTCTCCCGCTTCGTCTTCGGTGCGGCGAACCGGATGTGGATCGTCGTGCCAGCCACGGTCGGCTCGAACTCGACCGTGTGGAGGATCTTCACCGGGCCGCCTGGCGTGTCCAGGATCGTCCGATCGGTGACGTAGTCGTACGGGCGCCAGTCGAGGATCTCCTCGACGACCGCGTCCTTGCCGTGCATGCAGTGGTTCGCTGAACCGACCCCGCGCCGTCCGCCCGCGGCCTCCTTGACGGTGACCTCGGTGACCCACGGTTGCCAGGACATTCGCTGGCCGGGCGTCGTCAGGAACGTCCATGCCAGTTGCGGCGGAACGTTGGTCGGCACCGCGAGTTCGAGGATCGCCTCCTCGGGGGAGACCCGGACGCGGCCGCGGACCTCCTCCTCCTGCCAGCGACGCTCCAGGTCGTGGGCCCACCCTGGCACATCGCCGATCCGGTCGTACGTCTCGGTGTGCTCGACCATCCCGAGCGCGGCCGGGTCGAGGCCAGCCGCGTCGACGCAGGCCTGGCTGATCAGGGCGTAAGCATCGATGCCGAGCCGCTCGACGACCTCGTTCTTCAGCATCCGGTGAACGACGATCACGGCGGATCCCAGGAGTTCCTGTCGGCCGGCGACCTTCTGCAGGATCGCGTCGCCGTGATGGACGACGAACTTCAGGTCGAGGTCGGGGATCCGGGTACACGCGTTGCACTCGCACGATGTTGCCTGACGGACGTCACGCCGCCGCCGCCGAAAGCCGAAGTAGCACCGCTCGATGGTGTCGAGCAGCATCGTCCCATCGACGGTCTGACCCACCATGTACGTGAAGGCGGCGTCGCCCTCGAGCTTCGCCAGCCGGAAGTTCGGTCGGAGCGTGGACACCACGGCGCCGACGAGGTCCGCAAGGATGTCCTGTGCGTGGTCCAGCTCCACGTCCGCGAGATACCCCGTGTACCCAGAGATGTCCGCGATCAAAAAGCAGGTGGGCTGCGGGGTGGTGAGTGACATCGTCAGCGACCCTCGAGCCGCGACGCGACCTCGCCGATCCGTTCGATGGTCTGGGCGTCGTATGGGGCCGGCATCCGGACGATCACCGTGTCGAACCCGAGGTCGCGGTACGGCCGGATCTCGTCCGCAACCTGGGCTGGTGACCCGACAAGGTGCGGTCCGCCGCCCATCGACGTCACGCCGTTCGCAGCCATGAGCGCATCCATCCGTCGTTGGGCGACCCCGGCATCGTCATCGATCACGATCGGGAAGCTGATCGTCTTCTCCAGGGTCGGAAGGTCCCGACCGACGTCCGCGGCGTGCCCCTCGAGCGCGCCGAGCGCGTCGCGAACCTCATCGAGCGTCCCGGAGATGTTCCAGCCGTCGGCTCGCTCGGCCACGGTCCGCAGCGTCTTGCGCCGGCCGCCACCCCCGATGAGGATCGGGAGGCGCGATTGGACGGGTCGCGGCGCGTTCAAGGCGTCGTGGAATGTGTACGTCTCACCGTCGTGCGAGAACCGCTCGCCATCGAGCAGGCGGCGCATCAGCCCCACCGACTCGTCCAGCCAGTCGAGCCGCTCACCCGGACTCCCACCGAAGCCGATGCCGAAGGCGTCGTGCTCGCGTTCGAACCAGGCCCCACCGATCCCGAGGACGGCTCGACCGCCGGACACGTGGTCGAGCGTCGTGGCGAGCTTGGCGGTCAGACCCGGGTTCCGGAACGTATTCGCGCCGACCATGAGTCCCAGACGGACGCGTGTCGTGACTGGCGCGAGGGCGGCCATCACGGTCCAGCCTTCGAAGATCGGCTGCTCCCACGGCCCGAAGATCGCCAACAGGTGGTCCCAGGTCCAGACCGAATCCCAGCCGTGCGCTTCAGCCGCCACGGCGGCGTCCCGAACCGACGGCCAATCGGTGGATTGCGACCAGAGCTGGAGTCCGAAACGCATCAGGGTGATGCTACGTCACGCTCCGCGACGGTGTTGCAGGGCCGGCATCGGTGTGCGGTCGGGCTACTCGATCGCCAGCAGCAGCAACGTGACGACCACGCCGATCGACAGACCGACGATGGCGCCCATGAGCAGGCGCCGCGCGTCGAACCAGTCTGCGTCCAGGAGATCGTCGATAGCGCGCGAAGTCCGGCCGCGTCGG
Source organism: Candidatus Limnocylindrales bacterium (assembly GCA_046716225.1). Lineage (GTDB taxonomy): Bacteria > Chloroflexota > Limnocylindria > Limnocylindrales > CSP1-4 > SPCO01. The sequence goes on from JBKJXL010000308.1 coordinate 3,780, forward strand.
GCGGCGGCGGGGATCGATGCGGACCCCGGTGGGGGTGTTGACTCGAGGGGCGACCCCGGCACGGATGCCGGGTTCGTGAGCGCGAAGGTCGGCCCCGGCCGGGGCGAAGGAAGCGGCCTGACCGTCGCTTCGCGTTGGCGCTCCCGGCCGGTGTCGCGTTGCCGTTCCCGCCCGGATTCGAAGTCGCGTCCACACGACTGGCACCAGCGAAAGAACGCCACCCTCGGCGATCCGCACGACGGACATGGCTCGGCCGGTGGCTCTCCGACGGGACGCCGGCGATCCCGAGCGATCCGCCACAGTCGCCGCTCGAGTGCATCGAGTCCCGCCAGGTCCGCGGCGACGACACGGCGACCATCAAGCTCCGCAACGGTATACGCGCGCTCGCCGGACCCGCTCGTCCCGCGCTGGGTCCGGATCGAGAGGCCCATGCGCCGTGCCTGTGCTCGGAGATTCGTCAGTCGGTCGACGGATCACCTCCGTTCTGCTGCGAGGCACCAACCTAGCATCGACGGACCGTCAGATGCATCGATGGTCGCCGGGCCGCGACGCGTGTGTCGATCCGCACGCGCCTCGCTCTCATGCTGCACTCCCCGGCGTCAACGCTCGTTCGCGAGTATCACAGGCCGGTATCATCGCTGCCAGGATCCGGTGTTCGGACGGCACGGAGGGACTCCACTCGATGAGCGATCCCACAGACGCGACGCCTGATGGCACCGAGCCCACCGAGCACGGACCGCCCGAGCCCGGACCGCCCGAGCCACCGCCTGGCCCGATCGGCGACGAGACCGCACGGATCCCCGAACCAGACGTGGCATGGAACGCGCCGCAACCGCCTCGCGCCATGCCCTGGGAGGCCCCGCTCGCTGGGACGCCGGTCGCCGCCGTGCCGCCCACCCAAGGGTCGGCACCCGATCCAACGACCGCTGAAGCCGGCTCGCCCGGAGCGGCCGCGCCGATGGGCGTCCTGTCGGCCGCGACCGTCGGGTGGGTCGCGCCGCCGCCGGAGCCTGTCGCGACCGGCCAGCCCGGCTGGGTGATCGCCGGCGTTGGGACGCGCCTCCTGGCCTGGATCCTGGACGGGATCCTCAGCCTCGTCCTCATCATGGTCGGGGCGATCGTGCTGGGTGTCGTCGTCGCAGCACTCGGGATGGACGAGACCGCCTTGTCCGATCCGCTCCTGCTCATCGCCGTCGTCGGGTTCTACTTCGTGTACTTCGTGGGCTTCTGGACGAGCGGGGGCAAGGCGACACCCGGCATGCGGGCGTTCAAGTTGCAGGTCGCGAATGCCGATGACGGCAAGCGCCTCCAGATCGGGCAGGCCACGAAGCGCTGGCTGGCGCTCGGCTATGTGTTCTCACTCATCGGACTGATCCCGATCCTGGCCGCGTTTTCGTCGGTGGTCGCCACGATCTGGTCGATCGTGCTGTTGATCACCACGGCCCAGCACACGATGCACCAGGGCCTCCACGATCGGTGGGCCCGTACGGTGGTGGTTCGTCCCGAGGGGGCCGGCGCGGGCGGAGGCTGGGCGGTCACGTGCCTGATCATCGTCCTGGTCCTGGTCCTGGTGGCGTTCATTTCCATCGTGGCGCTCATCCTGCTCGGTTCACAGGTCAGCGAGATCCTCTCGGCGGTGGGCGAATCCATCTGACCGCCGCCGTCCGCCAGCGACGGCGACCCGTACACTCGGGGCGATGGAAAGCCATAACGAGCGACCGCTCGATGCGGAACAGGCGGCCGGTTTCAGCGACATGGACCCCGCGTCGTTCCGGGCGGCCGGGGATGCCGTCGTGGACCTGATGGCCGACTACCTGGCCGGAGTCGAGCAGTTTCCGGTCTTTCCGCCGATCGAACCGGGTTCGCTCGCGCCGCAGTTCCCGGTGCACGCTCCGGATGGACCCGAGCCGCTGTCGCGCACCCGGCTCGACGATCGCTTCGCGATCCGACTGTCGGTGGGCAACCTGCGGACCGAGCCACGACACGTCGTGCGAGCCTGGGAGCTGCTCCGCCAGGCGGCGGCGGCGACCGACGGACTGGCCCGGTCATGACGCTCGACCAGGCCGTCAGCATCGACGAACGGCTCGCAGCCGCCTGTGCGGCGATCGAAACCCTCCAGCCGGGTGACACGTTCGATCCGGCCATCCCGCGGGCGATCGTGGCCGCCGGGCTCCACGGAGTCGCGATCCCGGTCGAGTTCGGTGGGAGCGGTGCGGGTCTCAGCGATATCGTCAGGATCCTGACCGCCGTCGGGGCGATCGACGGTGCGACCGCGCTCGGCCTGGCGATGCACCTGCATGTCATCGGGGCGGCCGCCCACTCGGTGGTGTGGCCCACGGCCACTCGCGATCGACTGACCCGCGCCGTCATCGACGAAGGTGCCTTGATCAACGCCGCCTCGACCGAGGAAGGTGGCGGCTCGCCGGCCCGCGGGGCGATCCCGGGCACGGTCGCGACGCCGATCGACGGCGGCGCCACGTGGCGGCTCACCGGGGAGAAGACCTGGACCACCTGGCTGCCGGCACTGCGCTTCGCGCTGATCAGTGCTCGCGTGGACCGCGTCGACGACCCACCGCAGGTCGCCACCTTCCTGGTGGACCTTGAGGCGCCGGGCGTGGAGCGTCTATCTGGATTCGAGGCGCTGGGGATGCGCGGATCCGCCTCTGGTCGCCTGCGACTGAACGATGTCGAGGTCACGGGGGACGCGCTCGTCGTGCAGCGCGCCCTCGGGGCCCCGGATCCACGCGGACCCGAACCGGCGGCCTGGTTCGCGCTCGCCATCTCTGCGGTCTACCTGGGAGTGGGGGAGGGAGCCCGCGAGTCCGTGGCCCGCTGGGCGCTCGACCGGCGCCCCGGCGACGGCACGACCACGGTGGCGGACCTCCCGACGATCCAGCTCCGCCTGGGACGGATGGACGCCGCGCTTCGAGGCGCGCGGATCGTCCTCGAAGACGTGGCGCGACGATGGGACGGCACCAACGACGATGAGGCCCGCCGCGCGCTCGAGCCAGACCTGGCGCTGGCCAAGCTCCACGCCACCAACGCCGCGACGACGGCGACGGAGGAGGCATTGCGGATCGCGGGCGGCCCGGGGTTCCTGGGCGGCCGGTTGGAGCGGGCATTTCGCGACGCGCGGGCCGGCCTCATCAATCCGCCTCTCGACGACATCGCGCTGACGGGGTTCGGGCGCGCCGTGCTGGCGCGACACCGCTAGACTCGCTGGCCTGAAGCGCTCGCCAGCACCGGAGGCACCCGCCATGGCCGTGGACGTCACGATCGACCTCAAGATGATCATCGACGGCGTCGCCGTCGGATCCACGAGCGGCCGCTGGATCGAGGTCCGAAGTCCCGCGACCGGCGAACTCGTCGGCCGCGTGCCGGACGGCACCGAGGCGGACGTCGACCTCGCGGTGGCCGTCGCACGAGCCGCCTTCCAGGACGGTCGTTGGCACCGGATGGGGATGCCGGACCGGGTCACCATCATGAATCGCCTGGCCGATCTGTTCGACCGCGACGCCGACGAGTTGGCGAGACTGGAGACCCTCCAGACCGGCACCGCTTACAAGTTGCGACGGGAATCGGACTTCGCGTTCGCGGGCGACAACCTGCGCTTCTACGCCACCCAGATCCGGAACCTCGAGGGCAAGGCGGCCTATGAGTACACCGGCAGCCACACCAGCTTCGTCCGGCGCGAGCCCATCGGCGTCGTTGGTCAGGTCTCGCCATGGAACTACCCGATGTGGATGGCGATCTGGAAGATCGCGCCGGCGCTGGCGGCGGGGAATTCGATCGTCCTCAAGCCCGCGAGCGCCACACCGCTGACGACGATCCGGCTGGCCGAGCTTGCGCTGGAGGCGGGGGTTCCCGCGGGCGTGTTCAACGTGGTCACGGGGCGCGGCGACGTGGTGGGCGCGGCCCTGGCCGCCCACATGGACGTGGACCTGATCTCGCTCACCGGCGACACGGCGACCGGCAAGGCGATCCAGGCGCTGGCGTCCTCCAATCTCAAGCGCGTCCACCTGGAGCTGGGTGGCAAGGCGCCGTTCATCGTCTGCGCAGACGCCGACATCGAAGCCGCCGCGCGAGGCGCGACGGCGGGCGCTCTCATCAACGGCGGCCAGGACTGCACCGCCGCGACCCGGGCCTATGTCCACCGCAGCGTGTACGACGCCTTCGTGGCCCGCACGGCAGAGCTCTTCGACGGCGTGCGAGTCGGGGACCCGTTCGACCCCTCCACGGATCTCGGCTCCCTCATCAGCCAGACCCAGGTGGCTCGCGCTGACGGCTTCGTGCAGCGGGCCGTCGCGGACGGCGCGCGCGTCGTAGCCGGCGGCTACCGACCGGACGTGGCCGGCCATCCCGATGGTGCCTTCTATCGCCCGACCCTCATCGTCGATTGCGCCCAGGACAGCGAGATCGTCCAGAACGAGGTCTTCGGACCGGTGCTGGCGGTCCTCCCGTTCGACACGATGGAGGAAGCCTTCGAGAAGGCCAACGACACGATCTACGGCCTGGCGGCCAGCATCTGGACGAGCGACGTCCGGGTGGCGATGGAGGCCGCACGCACGCTGGACTTCGGCCACGTCCAGGTCAACGACCACCTCATGGTCACCTCGGAGATGCCCCACGGCGGCTTCAAGCAGTCCGGCACCGGCAAGGACATGTCCACGTACTCGTTCGAGGAGTACACCCGGGTCAAGCACGTCATGCTCGAACTCACCGGCGAACCCGAGAAGGGCTGGCACTACACGATCTTCGGCGACAAGCCGGCCGAGTAGGCCACATCTGAGCGTGAAACGGCCCCCGGAGGGGTGTCCGAGGGCCGCTTGACTACAGTTCTGACTACAGTTCGTGGCTACTTGACCGCCTGAGCTTGCCGAGCAGAGCGGGGTCGACGACGACTTCGCGCTCGCCTCGCCCGTTAGCGCCCTTGATTGCGTCGACGTCCGCCAGGATCCGGCCCGCTCGGACACGGCACGGGTGGCGGACGCCTGTCTCGGCTGACGGCGCCGGTTTTCCGGACCTGATCCTGACGCGGGGAGATCGCGCGATGGCCCTAGAGGTCAAGTCGTCGACGGGCAAGCTCAGCGCCGAACAGGCGGCGTGGATCGAGGCCCTGACCGCGGCCGGGGTTCCCGCGCTGGTCATCCGCCTGGGCGACTTCGATGCGGTCGCGGAGTTGCTGCGATGACGACGCCGCAGCCCGTCGCGCTGAGTGATGTGCATTGCGCCCCGTTCGGCTCAGGCG
>JBKJXL010000309.1:0-5149 GCA_046716225.1 Candidatus Limnocylindrales bacterium
CCGTTGGGGCGCCGGTCGCCCGGCCCTTGATGACCTGTGCGATCGCAGTGACCGTCGCAGCCACATCCAGCTTGCGTCCGTTCGTCGCGGCCACGACGCCGACGATCCGACCGCTCCGGGTCTTCAGGTACGACGCGGAGACCGGGGCGCGGCGGACCTTCGTCGCGATGTTCTTGAGGAACGGCGGGATCTTGGACTCATCCAGCGTCGGCACGATGGCGCCGCTCGCGTCCGCCTGGAAGCTGATCCAGCTGCGAACACGGCTGGCCCGGATGGTCCACATCGTGTCCCCGTAGGTGACTTCCAGATCGCCGACCATCTGACCCGCGGCGGCGATCGTCGCGTTCGCCTCAGAGTCGCCGTAGGTCGGCGGGATCTCCGTTTCGGTCGCCTCCACGGTGACTTCGGACGGCGCATCCGGCTGCGACACGACCGCAAGCGCGACGGCGGCGGCTTCGGTGCCGTCGAAGGTCCGGCCGGACTGGCCCGGCTTCGCGTAGAGGGAATCCACACCCTTGACGATGCGACTGTCGACCGGCTCGCGATCGAACTGTGAAGCCGCCCGCTTGACCTTCGTCGTCAACGCGTCCGCATCGAGCGTCACGCGTGGCGCGATGGCGTGTCCCCACAGGGCGAGCCGGACTTCGGCGACGGCCCGCTCCGCCATGGACCCATCCCGGCCGATCCCCATCGCTTCGTCGATCATCGCGTCGATGTCCGCGCGGCGCCCGAAGTCCTTGAACGGGACGACGACATCACGAGCGCTGGTATGGACCACGACCTGGCCCTCGCCATACGACGCGAACGCGGCCTGGAGCGTAGCGGACGCCTCGGCCCGGTCCAGGGCCGAAAGGTCCACGGCGCCCGCCGTCACGCCGGTGAGGACCCGGCCCTCGTGCTGCGCGTCGTACGCGTAGAGGGCCGCCGCGGTGGCGCCGATCGTCAGGATGAGCCCGACGACGAACCCGGCGAGCAGGCGCGGCCACAGGCGCCGTCGCGGGACGTCTGCGAGGGCTCCCTCTGGGACGAGGACATCTCCGATGGTGGCCATGGGACACGCATCATGCCGTATCTGCGTCGGGATTCAAGACAGGACTTCCGGCGTCTAGCCTCGGATCGAGTCGATGGGACTGCCAGACGCCTTGGGCGAGCCGCCGAGTACGATGGTCGCCAACGCCGCGCCCCGTGCGCGCACCTGGGTCGCAGGGGCTACACGATGATGGGTTCGTTCGCAGCGCCGACATCCGATGCCGAAGCCGGTGTCAGTGCGCTGTCCACCTTTCTGTTGACGGACATCGAAGGCAGCACTCGCCTCTGGGAGGACCACGCGGCCGCGATGGGCGCGGCGCTCGCGCAGCACGACCGACTCCTTCGCGCCAGCATCGAGGACCATGCCGGCACGGTCATCAAGACGACCGGCGACGGGATCCTGGCGGTCTTCGGCGACCCGGTCACCGCCATCGATGCGGCACTCGTCGCCCAACGGTCGCTGCGCGATGCGATGTGGACGACGCCCGGCCCCTTGCGCGTCCGGATGGCACTGCACGCCGGTGCCGCCGAGACCCGCGACGGCGACTACTTCGGCCCATCGCTGAACCGTGTGGCCCGGATCCTGGCGATCGCCCACGGCGGCCAGATCATCTGCTCGGCGGTGGCGTCTGTCCTGACCGGCGATCGACTGCCAGTATCGGTCGAGCTCGTCGATCTCGGGTGGCACCGCCTTCGCGACATCGACCGACCGGAGCAGATCTACCAGGTGGTGGTCGACGACCTCCCGAGGCAGTTCCCGCCACTCCGGTCGTTGAGCACGCGCCGATCCAACCTGCCCGTGCAACTGACGAGTTTCGTGGGTCGCGAGAGGGAACTGGACGAGGTCGCGACGCTCATCGGGCGCCACCGTCTTGTCACCCTCATCGGCACGGGCGGGACCGGCAAGACCCGCTTGATGCTCGAGGCGTCCGGCCGTCTGCTGGACCGCCATGCCGACGGGATCTGGCTGGCCGAACTCGCGCCGCTGGGCGACCCGTCGCAGATCGCGTCGGAAGTCGCACGAGCCATCGGCGCGCCTGAGAACCCGGGTGTGCCGGCCGTGTCCACGGTCACGGAGTTCGTCGCCGACAAGGACCTGCTGCTCCTGCTCGACAACGCGGAGCACCTGGTCGACGGCGTCGCGACGTTCGCCGAGCAGCTGCTGGCGCGCGCTCCCGGCCTGCGCATCCTGGCCACGAGCCGTGAGGCCCTCGCGGTCCCGGGTGAGGCCGTGCTCCAGTTGCAGTCCCTTACGTGTCCGGCTGTCGTCGGCTCCCGGTCGGGGATCAGCGACGACCCAGCGCTCGACCTCGAGGCGGCAGCTTCCACCGAGGCCGTCCGACTGTTCACGGAGCGGGCCACCACCGTCGACCCGCAGTTCGTCCTTCGCGAGGCCAACGTTGCGTCTGTCGTGGAGATCTGCCAGCGACTGGATGGCATCCCGCTCGCGATCGAACTTGCCGCAGCCCGAGTCGCGACGATGTCGCCAGACGACATCGCGCTCCGGTTGGGCGACCGCTTCCGCCTCTTGGCCGGTGGCCGCCGGACGGCCGTCCCACGCCAGCAGACGCTGCACGCCCTGATCGACTGGAGCTGGGATCTGCTCACCGACGAAGACCGTCGCCTCCTCCGACGCCTGTCGGTATTCACGGGCGGGTCGACAGTCCAGATGGCGGTGCCGGTCGTCGGGGACGACTTGAGCGAGCTGGATCCGCTCGACCTGGCCGATCGCCTGACGCGGCTCGTCGACCGCTCGCTCGTCATCGTGGACCGCGACACGATGCGGTACCGGATGCTCGAGACGATCCGCCAGTACGCGCGTGAACAGCTCATCGCCGCGGGCGAGGGGCCGGCCGTCTCGGATCGACATTTCGCCGCATACGCCGACCTCGCCATCCAGGCCGAGCAGCCGACGCGCGGGCCGGGGATGGTCGACTGGCTGGACCGCCTCGACGCGGAGCTCGACAACCTGGGCAGTGCGCTCGAATGGGGCCTCGAGGCGGACCCCTGGGCGGCGGTCCGAATGGCGACGGCGCTCCTGCCGTATTGGGCCTTCCGCGTGATGTCGCAGGACAACGACGCCCGCATCATCGCGTCGATCGAGATCGCCCGCGCCCGTGTCTTGGGCGTGCCGGACGCCGACCCCGCCGACCAGGCCCTCGCCGCCAGCCTCCTCGGCGAAGCCGCACGACTATGGGCCTCATCGGGGCGGTCGTCGATGGCACTCGGTTGGGCCGAGGACGCGGTGTCCCTGGCCGACGCCAGCGGCGACCGATCAGCCCAGGTCGCCGCCTACCTGGGGATGTCGATCACCATGGTCTTCTCAGGGCAAGCCGGCCCCGGCGGGACCGACGTCCGACCCATCTTCGAGCGGGCCACGGACCTGGCCGAGCAAAACGGCCATTGGTGGGTCCTCGCCCTGTCCGCCGCGTTCGCCGGCGCCAGTGTCGCCCCGTTCGATCCGGCCGCTGGCGCAGCCCTGATGCAGCGCGGCGTCGAAGCGGCGCGGCGATCCTGGAGTCCCTACGCGATCGGTGCGGCATCGATGGCGCAGGGCCGGATGCTCGGGACCCAGGGCGCCACGGACGCCGCCATCATCGCATTCGGCGTGGCGATCCAGCGGTTCTCGGAACTGGGGGACGAACGTTCGGTGCTGGCAGCCCGGAGCGATATGGCGCATGCCCTCCGGCGCGGCGGCCGTCTCGAGGACGCGCTCGCGCTGTACCGAGAGACGATCGTCGCCTGGGTCCATCTCGGACACCGCGGCGCGATCGCGAATCAGCTGGAGAACTTCGCGTACGTCGGGTTCGAGCGGGACGACCTGGACCGCGCCGTCCGACTTCTTGGCGCCGCCGATGGCATCCGGGATACGTCCAACGCGAGCATGGCGTTCGACGAGGTTCCCGAATACGACGCGTCGCTCGAACGCCTTCGGGCGTCGATGGACGCTGACGCCTTTGACCGCGCCTGGGCCGCCGGCCGGTCGACGTCGCAGTCCGACGCCGTCGCGCTGGCGCTCGCGGGCTGAGGGCGCCGACGCGCGGAAGGCCCCTGACCTCCTTTCATGGCAGGGCCCAGGTAGGGCCTCAGACCAGGGCCCGGAGACGCTCGGCGATGGCGTCGGTCGTCCCCGCGTCGATCGAGTCGAAGTGCCGGGCCGTCCACTCGGCCACCGGTGGCAGCCCAAGGCCGAACGTCGTGTCGGCCAGAGTCGCCGCGTCGCCGAGGTACACCGCCACCTCCCGGAGTCGCGGGTAGCGTTCGGCCCCTTCGATCATCTCGGCGTTCGCATCGACCCGGAGCGCCGCCTGGTGTTCGGTCTCGCCGTGTGCCGGCGACCACCCGACCCGGTCTGTCAGCCAGGCATACGCGAACCGCTTCCGCTCGGGGTTCTGATGCAGATAATGGTCGATGTGCCACGCGCCGTCGGCGACGACGAGGTCGAATGTCTCGAGCCCGACGAGCGCATCGAAGGTCATGAAGTTCGCGAAGAGCGCCTCGTCGACCATTCGGTACGATCCGACGTCGTGCCGAGGCTCGCCGTCAGGTCCGTCCGGTCGCCGGTCGTCGAGGAGCTCGGCGCTGATCGGCTCGACGATCTCGCCACGACCCTCCGCGAGCGCCCGATCCGACGGGCCGACGAGCCAGGAGATCACGAGGCTCGGATCGAGCGCCCGCAGCGATTCCGCGATGGCGAGATCCCGCTCGATCGTCGCGGGACGCCCACTTTCGGGCACGAACAGCACCCGGCGCGGACGGTCGACCGCGCGGCGCCAACGCGTGACGGTGTCGCGTTGCGGTGGGAGCGACTCGACGAACTCCCGGATGAGGAGATCGAACGTGACCGGGTCCCGGTTCCCCGAGCAGTGGCCCGCTCCATCGAGGATCACGAGGTGCCCGCCCGTCTCCTCAGCGAATCGGGTGCTGCGCTCCACGGGCGACACCCCGTCGTTCGCCCCGTGGATCACGAGCACAGGGCACGTCACTCGCCGGATCAGGGCCAGGATCTCGTCTGCGTCGCCCAGCCCGGGGCCGGCCGCGCTGGCGATCAGAGCCTCGGGCGAGGTCTCCATCCCCCAGGCGACGCAGTCCTCGATGACAGACAGCGAGTGCGGCTCGG
>JBKJXL010000310.1:0-4298 GCA_046716225.1 Candidatus Limnocylindrales bacterium
TCACCGGTGACGGCGTCAACGACGCCCCGGCCCTCAACGGAGCCGACGTCGCGGTCGCCATGGGCTCTGGCACCGCGGTGGCCAAGGAGGCGGCGGATCTGGTCCTCGGTGACGACTCGTTCGCGACCCTCATCTACGGCCTGGCCGAGGGTCGTCGGATCGTCGACAACGTCGAGAAGGGCCTCATCTTCCTCATCTCCACGCATGTGGCACTGCTGGGATTCATCCTGATCGCGACGCTGTACGGCTTCAGCGCGCCGCTGTTCCCGATCCAGATCCTGTGGCTGGAGCTGTTCATCGACCTGTCGACCTCGGTCGCCTTCGAGCTGGAAGGGCCAGAGCCCGACCTCATGCGACGGAAGCCGCGCAAACGGGGCATCCCGTTGCTGACGAACGGCCTGCTCGGGCGGATCGGCGTGGCCGGCGGCTTCAGCGCGGTCGCCGCGCTCGTCGTGATGGTCGCGGCCCCGGGCACGCCGGAACACCGGCAGTGGCTCGCGTTCACGATCCTTGTCTGCGGCCAGGCGGTCCGGGCGAATGCGAACCGCAGCCTGCGGACGCCATTCCACCGGCTGCCCGTGAACTGGTTCCTTTTGGTCGTCGGTGCGCTGGTCATCGCGATCCAGGCGCTCATCCCGCTCGTGTCCGTCCTGGCGGACGCGTTCCGAGCGACCCCGCTCGATGCGGCCGAGTGGGGGATCGTCGCACTCATCGCCCTGGCGCCAGCGGTGCTCGCGGAACTCATCCGAACGACCACCGGACGGACCTGGGTGGCCTGACCCGGCCCGGACCATCGACTGGCGGCGCATCCGACGGACTGTGGCTATGCTCGCCCGGTGAGTCTCGAGATCGACCACGTCACGAAGCGATTCGGGACGAACCTCGCGCTGGACCGCCTGACCTTCGAGGTCCCGCGCGGAGCCGTGTTCGGATTCCTCGGGGCCAACGGTGCCGGCAAGACGACCACGATGCGGATCTGTCTCGGGATCCTTGACGCCGATGAGGGAGAGGCGCGCTGGGAGGGGTCGCGCACGACGGACCTGCCACGGCGGACATGGGGCTATCTGCCCGAAGAGCGCGGGCTGTACCCGCGGATGGCGGTCCTGGATCAGCTCGTCTACTTCGCCTCGCTGTACGGCGTCCCACACGACAAGGCCCGCAAGGATGCGCTTGGTTGGCTGCATCGCTTCCGGATCGCTGACGCCGCGCCGCGCCGCGCGGAGGAGCTGTCGAAGGGTAACCAGCAGAAGGTCCAGTTCATCGCCGCGATCCTGCACGACCCGGACGTGCTGCTCATGGACGAGCCGTTCACCGGCCTGGACCCCATCAACCTGGTGATGTTGCGCGAGGCCTTCCTCGAGTTGCGTGACCGCGACCGGACGTTGATCTTCAGTACGCACCAGATGGAGGCCGCCGAGGCCCTGTGCGAATCGGTGGCGATCGTGGACCACGGTCGGCTCGTCGCGGGCGGCGCGGTCAGCGCACTCAAGCGAGCCAGCGGCCGGCGGGCTGTCCGGCTCGGCATCGAGGGCCAGGCCGCCCCGGCCTGGGTCGCCGACCTCCCCGGCGTTCGCCTGGTCCGGCCGGGCGCCGGATACGTCGAGCTGGAACTGGACATCGGGGTGGAACCCGCCGCCGTCCTGTCGGCGCTCGTGTCGAAGGGCGTCGCGGTCACCCACTTCGAACTGACCGATCCCAGCCTCGAAGCCATCTTCATCGAGCACGTCGGGCATCCGGCCGACGACGACGCGCCCCTTGCGCCGGTCGCGGCGCCCAGGCTGACGCTCGGGGACATCGCCTGATGGCGCGCCGGGATCCCCTCATGCCGAACGCCGGGATCGTGGCCCGCCGCGAATACCGAGACCGGACGCGCAGCCCGCTGTTCATCGCGTCCACGATCGTGCTGATGGGGATCGCCCTCGTGGTCACGCTCGCCCCGATCGCCATCCGCTACCTGGACAGCACGACCGTGACCCACATCGCGGTCGTCGTCGAGGACGACGCCCTCGCGACCCGGGCCATCGGCGTCGCGGACAGTCTCCTGAACGTGGCGCCGGAAGGCGTCGACGAGGCGACCTGGCAGCGGCCCTTCGCCGTAGAGCGTGCCGACGCCACCGAGGCGACGGCGGGTCTTCACAGCGGCGACTTCGGCGGTGTCCTGACCATCGTGCGTCTGCCCACCGGTCAGATCGACGCGGTGTACTCGACCAACGGCCCCGCCGATGGCGTGCGAAGTCAGCTGGTCGGCTTCGCCGCGATCGCCATCGGCATCATCGACTGGACGTCGTCGCTGCCCGAGGGCTCGCAGCTGGGGCAGTTCCAGACACCGCAGTTCCGGGTGGAGTCCACCAACGTCGCCACCGAGGGCGGCGTGGTCATCTCGCCACAGGCGGTCGCCAGCCGGAGCTTCCTGGGGATCGTCTTCGTGGTCCTCCTGTTCATGACCGTGATCATCTACGGCATGTGGGTGGCGACCGGTGTCGCGGCGGAAAAGAGCAGCCGGGTCATGGAATTGATGATCAGTGCGGCGTCCCCGCGGCAGCTGCTGGCCGGCAAGGTCATCGGGATCGGCGGAGCCGGCCTGACCCAGTACGTCGCGATCCTCGTGCCGGCTCTCATCGCCCTGACCTTCCAGGACCGGATCGCCGAAGTGGTCCTCGGGCCGGCCGGCGCGAGCGGCACGCCACTGGTGGGCCTGACCCCCGGGTTGCTGCTCGGGTACGGCGTGTTCTTCCTGCTCGGGTTCAGCCTGTTCGCCCTGATCTACGCCTCGATGGGCTCCTTCGTGAGCCGGCCCGACGATCTCCAGACCCTGGCGTTGCCGCTGAGCCTCATCGCGGTCGTCGGCTACCTGTCGGCCATCGTGGCGCTCGGCGGGGGAGGCGGGCCGTGGATCTTCATCGCGTCCTTCCTGCCACCGTTCAGTCCGTTCGTGATGCTGGCCCGCCTGATGATCGGTGCCGTGCCGCCCTGGCAGGTCGGCCTGTCCATCGCCATCCTCCTCGTCACGATCGTCTTGGTGGCGATGACCGCGACCCGCATGTACGCGGCCGGCGTTCTGCTGTACGGCCAGCGGCCAGGCGTCCGGGCGTTCATCGCCGCCGCGCGCCGGGCCGGGTAGGCTCCGGCCTAGGTCTCGTCGTCGAGGGGCAGCCGGCTGATCAACGCGAGGACCGGAGCGGTCGCCACGGTCGGGGGCGGCAGCGGTTCGGCGCCGTCGTCGACGACCGGGCTCTCGACGCCCGAGGCCGGGATGAACCGCCACAGGCGGCTGCGGATGCCCGGGAAGTAGGGGCTCTGGCGCTGTCGCGCAAGGATCCCGGCCACGCCCTGTGCCTCGACCGCCGCGAACAGGGCCTTGCCCTCGGTCGCGATGGCCGGCACCGCGACCACCTCATCGCCCGGCCGGAGGATCCGGCGCAGCGCCTCGCGTCGCTTGACCAGGGGCTGGGACAGGAGCGACCGACCGTCCAGGTGCAAGAGGTCGAAGGCGAGGAATGCGGCCGGATGACCGTTCTCTCCGGCCAGTCGCCGCTCCAGTTCGGCTGGGTCGGCGCGACCGGTGCCGTCCACGACGACCAGCTCGCCGTCGAGGATCGCGGAGCGCGCGGCCACCCGAACGGCCATGCCCGCCAGCTCGGGGAGTGCCGCGGACACGTCCCGGCCCGCGCCGTCCACGATCCGCACGACGCCGCCGCCAGGCTGCATCGCCGGGCCGATGTAGGCGAACGCGCGAACACCGCCCCACCACGGCTCGAAGAGGTGCTCGTCTGAGTCGAACGGCTCTGGGAGCAGGCGCGGTTCCATCGGCCGCAGATCGGGCAGATCCGGCAGCAGGTCCGTCTCCAGCCGGAAGGTGAGCTGGTCTGGCATGGCATGGCGATGGTAGTCCTCGCTACACTGCGCACGTGCCCCGTCCCCCTCGTCCCGACGACGTCTATCGACTGCGCGTCCCGATCGGCGTCCGCCTGTCGCCCGACGGCCGAAGCGTCGTCACGTCGCTCAAGGCCGTCGCTCCCGGCTTCGATGGCTATCGCCATGCGCTCTGGCTGGTGCCGACGGATGGCGGCGAGGCGCGCCAGCTGACGATCGGCGCGAAGAACGACTGGCACGCTCGCTTCTCGCCGGACGGTCGATCACTCGCCTTCCTGTCCGATCGCCGGACCCTGGTGGAGGAGGATCCGGAGCGCGAGACGCTCAAGCCGCGCGAGGACGTCCTGCAGGTGTACTTGCTGCCGCTCGATGGCGGGGAGGCACGTCGACTGACCGACCTGCCTCGTGGCGTGACTGGGCTCGAG